>PWJF01000022.1 GCA_003560935.1 Ignavibacteriales bacterium | reverse complement strand
GGCAACTGTTATAGCAATCAGGGCTGCGGCGGGAAGTGCCAACCCCACCGAAATAATCGTCCCCATGATTATTGCTACGGCAGCGGCGACCATTGCCGGTTTAATCACGGTTAAAATATTACAGCGTCTTCCCGTGTATCGTAAACAACTTGATTAAAGAATAGACTTATGATGACCGTTTTACAGGTAATTTCAATTGCAGCAATTCCGGCGTTAATTGTATTTGTACTGATATTTGCGGCGCTCAAAGGTGTAAAGATTTATGAAGTATTTGTCGAAGGGGCAAAAGAAGGCTTCCAGGTTGCAGTTCGTATTATTCCTTATCTTGTTGCGATGCTCGTTGCCATTGGAATATTTCGTGCGGGAGGTGCAATGGAAATGCTCGGAACGATTGTCGGACCGATTACAAATCTTATCGGCATGGATCCTGAATTACTGCCGCTTGCGATCCTCCGTCCATTATCGGGTAGCGGTGCCCTCGGTGTTATGTCGGAACTTGTCACAACGCACGGACCCGATTCATTGATAGGCAGAATGGCCTCGATAATGATGGGGAGCACCGAAACGACGTTTTATGTGATGGCAGTCTATTTCGGTTCGGTTGGTGTATACCGTACACGGCATGCGGTGCCGGGCGGATTGGCAGCCGATTTTGTCGGTATTATCACTGCAGTATTTGTAACACATCTATTTTTCGGATAATTCATGAGAATGCTTTAAAGTGAAAAAAGCCACAGATTTTCGGGAATCTGTGGCTTTAATAAGTCTGTTTACTGCCGCTCAAACCGTGCCTGGAAGAAACGAAGATACTTTGGCTCGTATACCATTTTTAATCCTTTAACCTTATCACGGTTTTCAAAAGTCTCTACTATCGACTCGATCATCACGTCGCAGTGTGCCTGTGTATAGACACGACGCGGGAAAGTGAGGCGAACCAGTTCGAGTTTCGGATAATAGTGATCGCCGGTTTCTTTATTCCTTCCTGCGGATACGATGCCCCGTTCCATTGAACGTACACCGGAGTCGGTATAAATTTCTGCCGCAAGTGTTTGAGCCGGGAAATCTATCTGCTCGATATGCGGATAAAACTTTTTCGCATCGAGAAAGATTGCATGACCGCCGACGGGCTCGACGATAGGGATGCCGTGCTTGAGTAAGTGTTCGCCGACATATTCAACCTGACCGATTCGTGCGCGTATCTGATCATACTGAACCATTTCTTCGATTCCACGCGCCATTGCTTCCATATCACGTCCGGATATACCGCCGTACGTATGCAGCCCTTCATACACTACAACAATGTTACGCGCTTCTTCGAATACTTCGAATTCATTTGTCGCAAGGAATCCGCCGATATTTACATACAGGTCTTTCTTAGCACTGACGGTCGCTCCGTCTGTATACGAACACATCTCTTTAAGAATTTCGGCAATTGTTTTATTCTCACAACCCTTCTCACGGACCTTGATGAAGTAAGCGTTCTCTACCGCCCGGGTCGCATCGAATATGATCCGGATGCCGTGCTTTTTACATAGTGCATGAGTTTGTTTTAGATTGTCCATAGAGAACGGTTGCCCGCCCGCCATGTTAACCGTACCGGCGATCGAGAGATATGGGATTTTACCCGCACCGACTTTATTGATAAGATCCTCAAGTTTTTGGAGATCGATATTTCCTTTGAACGGATGTTGATTTTGCGGATCGTGTGCTTCATCGATAATAACGTCTACGAATGTACCTCCGGCAAGTTCCTGGTGCAGGCGGGTTGTTGTGAAGTACATATTACCGGGGACATACATACCTGGTTTAATAAGAACCTTTGAAATCATGTGCTCGGCTCCGCGTCCCTGATGGGCCGGGACGAGATATGTATAGCCGTAATACTGCTGCATTTTCTCTTCGAGATGATAATAATTCTTACTTCCGGCGTAGGCCTCATCGCCCAACATCATACCTGCCCACTGGTTATCGCTCATTGCGTTTGTGCCGCTGTCGGTTAATAGATCGATATAGACGTCTTCGGAGTGCAGAAGGAATGTATTATAGCCCGCTTCTTTTATCGCATTTTCGCGGTATTCACGTGTAGTCATTTTTAGTGGTTCAACAACTTTAATTTTGAATGGTTCAGCCCAGGATCGTTTTTTGATTTTTGACATAGGTAAGATGCTCCTTAATCAGAAATGGGTGATACATGTATCGTAAGAAATGATAAATGGGTGTTGAGAAAAGGTAATAAAATTTTTTGTGGGATTCAATCTGTTATTTGATGGAGATTAATGAGAATATTATTGGTAAATTTTGTATGTTGTTACAATGATTCCTATACGCGATAACGTATACAGACACCGGTTACCGGTAGTGACATTGTTGCTCATTGCCGTCAATGTTGTCGTCTTTATTTATCAGATTTCGCTCGGTACGGATATTGATGACTTTATCGGTACATATGCCGCTGTACCCGCGGAGCTGCAGAACGCGCTTCGGGCGCCGATAACGGGAGCTCATGTTTTTCTTACCCTCATCACATCACTTTTCTTACACGGAGGTCTTCTTCATTTGAGCGGTAATATGATTTATCTATGGGTATTCGGAAGCAGTGTGGAATCGCGTTTCGGACATTTGCGGTTCTTGTCTTTTTACATCGTAACAGGGATCATCGCAACCCTCGCACATTTCTTTTTTCACATTGACTCGACAACACCCCTGATAGGTGCAAGCGGAGCGATAGCAGGTGTTCTCGGAGCATATTTTCTTCTGTATCCGCGTGCCCGAATCCAGGTCGTGCTGCCGTTATTTATATTGTTTCCAATATTCAACATACCTGCGCTGGTATTTCTGGGCGGCTGGTTTCTCATACAAATTTGGAGTGGATGGACTGCATTGTATTATGAAACATCGACCGGAATTGCCTGGTGGGCACATGCCGGGGGATTTGCCGCGGGGGCTGTTATGCTAATCTTCTTCCTTCCCAAACAACGATATTGATTTTCAGACAATCTAACGATATATTGAAGTGGAGATAGCCAGATATTCACCTGCCCGGCCGTCTCCTTTGAATTATCGTAAGGAGGTGCAGATCATGATTGAAACAGCCGTCGTTTCCCGATTACACCAACTATCCGATATCATCGGATCATTAAAAAATGCACAACAATATGAACCGGTTTTTCACCTTATCATCGACAGGATAAAACGATTATACCGTTGTCAAACATGTGCCATTATTCTAATCGATCCAAAAACAGAATACTTGCGTATCGAAAACAGCAGCGGGCTATCGTTTACGTTCTGTAAGAGTTTTCGAACGATGATGACTACCGGAGAGATTGGAAAACTTCTCTGGACAGGTGACCCCATACTGATTTCCGATAGCCGGATTGAAAAAGAGCGGACACGCGAAGTGCAGCTTGAAAAACCGTTCGGATCATGCGTTGCGCTACAGATCTCAATTAATCAACGTGCAAGAGGGTATTTGTATGTCGATAGCGTCGATGTGGGGCATTTTACACAGGAGGATGTTCCGGTATTGCAGATGTTTGCCGATATTGCCGGACTTGCACTTCACAAATACCGTTTGCAGGAAAAAGTAAAACGTCTTGAGCGGGTCGATCCGGTAACCGGACTCGGTACCTATGCGTTGTTTATAGAGAAAGTGAACGAGTCGTATAACCGGGCGAAAACCTTCGAAGAAAGTTTTGCGCTTGTTATCTTCGATATAGATAATTTCAAGTATATCGTAAACACATTCGGCCCTGATACAGGAAACGATCTGCTCAAAGAGATTGCAGATGTTTTACGTTCACGCATGCGAGGCGTCGATATCGCCTGCCGGTATGGTATCGATGAGTTCGTTTTATTGTTATTTAAAACCGGTCTCGATGATGCGGTGAAATTTGCCGATGGATTGAGAATATTTATTGATGAGAATATTTTCACAGAGAAAAAAATAGATTCGGCAATAAGTGTGGGGATTTCGGTCTATCCGGTAAACGGATCAGATATTGATGAGGTGATTTTAACAGCGAAGCATGCATTATTTGAAGCCCAGCGGGCGGGGCGGAATACAGTGATGTATTACCGGTCGGCATGGTACCAGGGTGAACCGGTTGCTGTGTCCGCGAAGACAAAGAATTTATAGTGTTTTATCCGGGCATATATGTGCGGTGCGCCTTAGCTCTCTACACCTTTGCCTTTCTCTTGTTTTACCTAATAAAGTTTTGTATTTTACACAATTACAACGGTTTCCCGCGCCCGTAGCTCAGCCGGATAGAGCGACAGCCTCCGGAGCTGTAGGTCACAGGTTCGAATCCTGTCGGGCGTACGAATAATTAACGTAGTCTTATAAAGATGTAGGAGATATATGTTACGACCAAAAAAGAAACTATCGCGTAAAGAAATTAAACAGGATAAGTTAGTAACAACGTACTTCCAGATCTATGACCGTATTTACGATTATCGAAAACAACTGGTTATTGCAGGCATTGCAATTATTGTTGTTGCTTTAGGAACCATTTTATATTATAACAATCTCCAGGCAGAGAATGAGCGTGCAATGACTGAACTCGGGAAAGTATATCCATTATACGATGAAGGTAGATACTATGCCGCTATAAATGGAATTCCGGAACAAAACATCGCGGGGCTGCGCGATATTTCTGCAAATTATCGGCGTACCGAAGCCGGAAAGATTGCAACATTTTATCTTGCCAATGCCTATTATCATCTTGGCGAATACGATAACGCATACCGTTACTTTGAGGATTTTCGTGGTGATGACCCGCTGTTGCGTGCATCCGCCATCGCCGGACGGGCGGCAATTTATGAAGTACGCGGTGAGCATGCACGTGCGGCGGAGTTATACGAGCGTGCCGCAACACGTTTCGGGAATACTGCAATAACACCGGAAAATCTAAAACATGCAGGCCGTAATTATCTCGAAGCAGGAGAATCCACGCAAGCACTACGTGTATTTGAAAAATTACAAAACGAGTTTCCCGAATCGGCATACACCCGTGACGTAGAACGTTATATTGCACAAATACGGGTTTCCTCGTAATAGAAACTTTCAGCCTATTTTGTTAAACAATGCTCCCTCACGTACAATTAACACGGTGAATCGATTCACATCATCTCCTGCCGGAGGGAGCTGATGAAAATAAGTCTGCTTCCCGATCAGCGCCTCTCACGACAGGTTATTAAAATAGCCGCGCCCGCAATAGCGGGGCTTTCTTCTCAGATGGTAGTGTCGGTTGTAGATACGGCTATGGTTGGACGGCTGCACAATGCAGACACAGCTCTTGCTGCGATGGGACTCGGTTTGCTTGCAACGTGGGCGATTGTAAGTATTTTCTCAAGTCTCGCAACCGGAACGCATGTTCTTGTCGCACGACGGCACGGTGAAGGAGATAAGCCCGGAGCGGGGCGCGTACTGAACAACTCACTAATTATTTGTACGGTACTCGGTATAGTGTTCGGTGGTCTCGGGTATGTATTCTCTTTTGAGATAATTCATTTCTTCTCAAGCGATATTGAAGTCTCGGTAGCCGGTTCGGGATATATGATGTATCGGTTCATCGGCTTACCTTTTTTCCTGATCAGTGTTTCGTACCGTGGATTCTTTTACGGCATTGGCAGAACAAACATTTTTATGATCTCTGCGATAATAATGAATCTGCTGAACATTATTTTTAATTATTTGCTGATATTCGGTAACCTCGGTTTTCCGAGAATGGAGCTTGCCGGTGCAGGACTCGCTTCCACCATCGGGATCGTTGTCAGCGCACTTTTCTTCATTTTTGTAACATTTGTGCGAAATTATCGAATACCTTATAGATACTACAAGGATATTCATCTTTCGGGAAGTATTATCCGGTCTATTGTCGGAATATCATTGCCGGTATCGGGACAGAACGTATTTATTCTCGGCGGTTTTCTGGTGTTCCTTGCAATTAACGGTATTGTGGGAACAGTTGAGCAGGCGGCGGCGCAGGTTGTTATCACGGCACTTTTTATTTCGTTTATGCCATTATTTGGATTCGGAATTGCAGCCCAGACATTAATCGGGCATCATATGGGAAACAAGAAAATGTTTCTTGCACAAAGTTACGGATATGAAACGGCAAAACTCGGTACAATATTTACCATTGCCGTAGGTTTTATATTTGTTGTATTTCCTCAATATGTATTGTTGATCATCACAACAAATGATACCGTACTCGATGCAGCCGTACCGATACTTCGTGTAGCCGGGCTTGCGCAGGTGTTTTACGGAGTCGGCATTATTCTGGCGAATGCACTTCAGGCGGCCGGAGCAATGATCTTTGTTATGACGAGTGAAATTCTTACTCACTGGATTGTATTTCTGCCGCTTGCATATGTATTTGCCGTGCCGCTTGAATTGGGCGCAATGGGAGCCTGGATGGCTTTGCCGGTTTATATCACTATGTACAGCGGTATTATGTTTCTGAAATTTCGTTCCGGGGGATGGAAAAAACTGCAGGTATGAGATACTCGATTACACATAATATACGGACGAAGATCAGCGGCGCGGTATCGATCTTCGGCGCAGGTATTCTGTTTCTACTTGTATTTATCATCGATGCCGTTAATAAGAACCTCGAAATCGATCTCGGTCTCATCTCTCAGCTTCGAAATCTATTTGTCGTATTTGCGTTCAGCGGTATTTATCTCTTTATCCAATCGGTCATGCCGAAACGTGCGGTTAATCCTCTTCGATCGTTCGGCATCATCTTCATAACAATACTTACGTTCCTGACAATATTTCTTATTTTTACACTTATCTCAATCAATGGCTTTGAAGCGGTTGAGACACAACTTGTACCGGCCGATTATCTCACGATTTTGTTCTCCAGCGTCGTGAGCATAGTGAGCGGTGCGGCAGCGATTGTTTTTATTTATATAATTGCTCAGCTTATATTTATAAAAAGGCGAAAGGGTACTCAGAGGAATTTCATTATCTTTCTTGTATTGTTATTCACTGCTTCGCTATCAACATGGAATCTCAATCCACTCGAGAGCAGTACAACGTCTTTTATCCTTTTTGTGGGGGCAGTGGTAGCCGGAATTGCAAACTCGTTTAAATTTTCCTGGATCGTATATCTGTCCAAACGTGAAAAAATGTTCAGTATAGGGTATGGATTCCTGCTATTCATTCTGCTTATTATATTCAACGTCTCTTTGTCCGAGAGCGGATTTATTAACCGGAGTTTGTTGTACTACAATTACCCGCTGCAATTTTTTGTCCGGGTGGTTGCAATATTCAGCGTGATCTATTTCGGGATGAGCTTTGTCGTTTCCCTTTTCCATTTACCGACCGCTGAAGCGTTTGACCGGAAACGCATCGAATTGAGCTCGGTGCACAATCTCAGCAGATTAATCACCAGGGTGTTCGATTTTAAAGATCTTGTTCAAACCGTCACAAATTTAACTATTGAGGTTGCCGAAGCCCGCAGCGCCTGGCTTGAGATTATTCAGCGCGATGAATCGGATAATAACGAGATAAAATTTCAGCTCGTTGCACATAAGAACATCGAGTCGTCTGAGATCGATCGAATAACACACGAAGAAACAGGACTGCGTCGTCACATCATCGAAACAAAAAAGGTGGTAGTGATCGATGAATTTATACGCGACCGGCGAACACGAAATCTCGCTCGCTCGGTAAAAAATATCGGCTCCATGATAGCCGTACCGCTCGTCTCGCAGGAACAGATGATCGGAATTCTGTACGCCGCTAAAACCATGGAATTCGGTTTCGATCAGGAAGATACCGATCTCATCTCGACATTTGCCGATCATGTGACAATTGCAATCGAGAACTCTCGTTTGATCGAACAATCTCTTGAACGTGAACGGTTGCAGCAGGAATTAATGGTCGCACAAAAGGTACAGAAAAAATTGCTCCCCCAGCGTCTGCCGGAACCGGACGGTTTTGATCTTGACGCATTCTCGGCGCCTGCATTTGAAGTCGGAGGAGATTACTATGATATTTCGATACTGGACGATGACCGTATCGGCATTGTTGTCGGTGATGTTTCCGGCAAGGGCGTGTCGGCGGCTTTTTATATGGCAGAATTGAAAGGTATCTTTCAGGCATTGAGCAAGTCGTGTAAATCGGCGACGGAATTTTTAATAAAAGCAAACAATGCATTGTACGGCAGTATTGATAAAAGTGCATTTATTTCATTAATTTATGCTGTCGTCGATACTGAAAATGCTGTGATGCATTTATCCCGTGCGGGGCATTGTCCTATGATACATCTGCACAATGGAAAAACAAAATTACATAAACCGAACGGCATCGGTCTCGGATTGACGGGAGCGTCATTATTCAACGATGTGATTGAGGAAGAAACGGTGCCTCTCACTTACGGCGATATCTGTGTATTCTATACCGATGGCGTGACTGAAGCCAGAAATCCCAGGGGGGAGGAATATGGCGCCGAGCGTCTTGTGACGGTCATCACAAATAATAAACATCGGAGTGCACCGGAGCTGCGAAGTGTCATTTTAAGTGACGTGTCCGCATTTACGGGAAGTGATTCATTTGACGATGATTTAACAATTGTTATCTTTAAAAGAAACTCAAGGTGAAAAGTTTCGTATATATTACAAAGGAGATTTTAGCATGAGTGATTTTGCAATTAAGGTCCGGAATGTAGAACCGGTGCATGTGCTCGAGTTGAAGGGATATCTCGACGCACATACTGCTCCGAAATTGGAGGAAACCTTTCAGGACCTCATAGACAAAGGAAACCATAAAATTGTTGTTAATTGCAAGGAACTGACTTACATAAGCAGTGCGGGTCTGGGTGTGTTTATGGCTTTTGTCGAAGATCTCAGAGAGAGCCAGGGGTACATAAAATTTTCG
>PWJF01000557.1 GCA_003560935.1 Ignavibacteriales bacterium | reverse complement strand
TATATGAATCCCAACCAACAAACAATGACCACAACCGATGAACGCATCGTCGAAGCGGCACGAAAGTTCGGGCGGACGATCGGTGAGTCGAAGGTTTACAAAAATTTTGAGGCAGCACACCAATCGCTTCGCGGCGACCAGGAAGCACAGCAGTTGCTGCAGCAATACCAGCAATCGCAGCAGCAACTGCAGATGATGCAAAGCTGGGGCGGTGCACAACAGGATGATATTCAGCGTCTGGAAGATATGCGTAAACAGATGATGGAAAACGAGACGTTGAAAGAGTTCTTCAGGGCGCAGGATGAACTTGTTGCTCAGCTAAAAGAACTAAATCAGTTTATGACCGACAAGCTCGGCTTCGACTTTGCCGATATGACGAAGCCGGCAGGCGGATGCTGTTAAAATCAGTTTCCAGTTTCGAGTTGTCAGTTTTCGGTTTATAACTCGGTACGTGCAACTTGAAACTGAAAACTGGAAACTTCTATCCAAATATTTCGAAATTGTATTAGTTATGACATCGTACCAAAGGAGAACAACAATGTTAGATATGAACTTAAAACTGGCTGCAGAGGAGTTCATCCGGTATCTTAATACATCGAACGAAGTGAAGGATTTTCAGACGGCGCGGGAGAAATTTAGTAATGACCCGGAAGTAACTGAATTATATCAGCGATTTACACGGCTTGCACAGGAATTCCAACAGAAGCAGGCAACCGGTTCCGTGACGCAGGAAGAGATCAACACGATCAAGCAGCTTCAGCAGCAGATAAATACGCATCCGGTGACGCAGGATTACGCGCAAAAGCAGCAGGAACTGATGGTGATTCTGCAGGATTGTAACCAGGCAATAAGTGAAATGACCGGCTTTGATTTCTCCGCTACGGCGGCGCCTGCTGCAGCTTGCTGATAAATTACAATTATACATAGAAGAGGTACCGTTATGCTTGCAGGAAAAAGAATACTGCTCGGTATCTCCGGAGGAATAGCGGCGTACCAGATGGTAGATTTTACGGGAATGCTGCGATCACGACTTGCCGATGTCCATATTGTGATGACCGAAGCGGCTACAAAGTTCATCACGCCGCTTACACTGAAATCCGTTTCACGCAATCCCGTACACACAGAAATGTTCGATGATTCTGACAACGCAGCTATCGAACACATCGCCCTAGCTCAAATGGCAGATATTACCGTTGTTGCACCGGCAACGGGCAACATAATCGGCAAAATTGCAAACGGTATCGCCGACGATATGCTCACTACTATACTTATGGCAACGAAATCACCTACGATTATATGTCCTGCCATGAATGAAAGTATGTGGCTGAATCCAATCGTACAGGAGAACGTGGAAAAACTCAAACGGCACGGCTACATATTCGTCGATCCCGAATACGGCGAAATGGCATGCAGCGGAGAAGGATGGGTACGGTTTGATTTTAAAGAATGAGGTATGATAAGGTATTACGATGAAAAATACTTACATAAAATCGGTAAGCTGGTGTCCGGTTCATCAGATGCACGTTGTCATTCTTGTAAATCGTGAAAAAACAAAGTGGCTTCCCATCTTCATAAAAGCGGATGATGCGGATGTATTAGAATCGTTGCTAACAGGAGAAAAGATTCACATGCCCCCAATCAAAGGTGTAGTATATCAAATAACTCTGGGGACAAATCGCTCAAATCCCTACTACGCAACCGTTACGATAAAAAGGGGAGATCAACTTGTTAAGAAAAAGATGTATTATGCAGCTGCAATCATTATTGCTGCAAGAATGAAGTTACCGGTACATATTCCGGAAGAAAAAATGTTTGATGTGCAGAAGGATACATCCTACAAAATAGTACGAAGAGAGGATGTCCGGACGGCATTAAAAGAACGCCTTGATCGGCCGGCAAAACCAAAGTCCGCTTTGGAACGACTCGAATCTCAACTCCAAGATGCAATAGACAGCGAAGAATATGAAGAGGCGGAAATAATTTCAAAAGAGATTGAAATCTTGAGAGATAAATACTCAAAATGAATACGTTAAAAAATTCAATTGACGCCGGCGTGTCTCAGGAAGGAGTGAAACGAATTTATAATTCTATCTCGGGGTGGTACGATGTTTGGGGAAACCTTGCGGAATCAAAAGCCAGAAAACGTGCAATTGAATTAGCTGATATTAAAAACGGACAATCAATTATAGAGGTTGCAGTTGGACCGGGACTTGCATTCATTGAGATCGTGAAGCGCAATCCGAGCGGCGTTAACATCGGCATTGATATCTCCGATGGAATGCTTAGCAAAGTAAAGAAACGAATGTCGAAGATTCAATCGGAAAACTATGAACTTTTAAATGCCAGTGCATTCAATATACCTTTTCCTGATGGGGAGTTCGACACATTGTTCAATAATTATATGTTCGACCTTATTCCGTTTAATGATATGGGAAAAATACTAAAGGAATATCGATGAGTTCTAAAAAATGAAGGAAAACTTGTTTTAGTAAATATGACAGAAGGCAAAGCTTTCGGAACAAAGTAGATCGTGCCGCTCCTGCCGGAGCGGGAGAGGTTGGAGGGATGTTACATTTTCTACAGATATGCAAACCCTACGGGCTGATTTTGTATTGAGCAGAATCCGAAGGACAATATAATAATATTGAAATCGCTCCGTTAGGAGCGACATATCTGTAGCGATGCATTATCCCCATCACAATGGTTCCACTCCGTTAGGAGTGGCACAAGAGAATAAACACCAATAATCAATCCATTCAAACAAATATTTTTCATTGAATTCTATCTCAAATTTCCGCAGCATTGCAATATATTCTTCTTTAAACGACACTTTTTTTGATGTGATTCCTGGCTTTCAATATATTTCGCAACTTCTGAAATATGAGATCGTGAGTATGAGAATGCTCCATTTTGGTTGCGGCTATGCCACGTTGTGGATAAACTATGTTATTTAAAAAATATCCAGAAATGGCTTACCACTTATATTTAACATTTATAAAGATATTCCTCCCAGGTTGCGGATATCCCTCAATAAATTCATAGGGAGTATCGAATACATTGTTGATGCCGCCACGGACTTTTATTTTCCGGATAAGTGGTATCTCCGCGATGAGATTTGTTACAACAAATCCATCAGCAATGCGTTCCCCGTCTGACGAACTATAGCGTCGTGAATATGACATTATGTCTGTCCATATCCAAGCATTTTCAAATATATTATATGAAAGCTCTGCGTGCAGTAAATGACGGGGGATGTCGGTCACTCTATCAGCCGTTGTTCGGTTGTCAATATTAATGTATGAATAGGTGACCTCAATATTGAAGTCGTGATCTATTTGAAGAATCGTTTGGAGATCAAAACCATATTTGTTTAACCTACCGATGTTCACGTTCTGCTCAACATTGAAACCGGGATTGTCAGGATCAGGTATTGTTGCAAACATGATAAAGTTATCAACAGTGCTCAAATACATCTCTGATTGCACAAATAGATTTTTGAATAACAATGCTGAATATCCGATTTCATAATGTGTTGCTCGTTCCTCCGCGAGTGTAGGATTTGGAATGGTTCTTCCAAGACGAAACGAATAGCGATCGCGCATTGTAGGTAGACGACTTTTCCGGGCAATAGTTGCATGAAGTTTGTTAGTATTATTTATTGTAAAAACTGCACCCAACTGGGGATTAAAAGCGATGGTTGCATTATTCGGAAATCGTTTAATCTCATTTGCTGACTCATCATAATACTCCGCCCTGAATGATTGTATGCGATCGATACTTGCTCCACCAATCATAAAAAAATTATCCGACAGTGGAAGCTGAATTTCGACGGCAGCTGAGACTATATTATCATCGAATCGAAGCTGTGGCTCATCATCATGTTGATCTCTATGTATATCCCGCTTATAATGCAGAGCAGTACGTATTGTTCCGAAGAGACCGGGTTCTAATGTCATTTCTACCGATCCACCATAAGTATAATCGTCGTGGTAACTTCGAAATGCACGTCCTGTTTCCATTGTCGAATATGTATCATCATCGTAACTGTAGAGTGCATTTACAAAAGTATCATAATACAATCGTGTTTTTAACTGATGAGAACCAAGCACTCTTGTAGAGGAGTTAAAATAAATACTTTCCTTGTTCCAGGTAGGCCATTGCCTATATTGGACACGAACTGAAGGATGGCTTCCGAGATAGACAGGATTTCCTTTTTCTGCTCTCTGAATAGCATATCCAATAGTATATTCACCGTCATTACTCGGAATAAACCCAACTTTGAAACTCACTTTATTATCGTTCTCATACGCATTGTCTCGTCTGATTCCAGTAACTACTGCATCACGTTGCGAGGTGCGGAAATAATCCGATGCTGAATAGATACCCCCTGTTTGGATATACCACTGTTCTCTTCTGATGCCGGCATTAAAAAATAACTGGCGTGCATTTCCTGAAGCGTATGATATACCAGCATTCCCTTCAAATCGATCCTGCGGTTTACGCGATACTAAATTAATCGCACCGCCCATAGTATTGGGTCCGTACAAAACCGAACTATATCCCTTTGATACAACGATGGCCGAAATATCGTTAACCAAGAATCTACCCAGATCAGGATAACCATTATACGGGACGTAAATCGGTATACCATCAAGATATATAGGAACGCGTTTCACGTCAAATCCGCGCACATAGACTCTCGCTTCATTCCGCTCGCCTACATGATTGAAGTGGATGCCAGGTAATCGCATCAGTGCATGTGCTACTGATTGCCGACCGGTTGTTTTAACCGCGGGTTCGAGTAACCGATCGACTGGTACCATACTTCGATGTACCCCTATCCCTATAATCTCTATTTCACCTAGTGTGAAAGATCCGTGATGCAAAGTATCGGGTTGAGATGATAGGAGACCTGCAGAAAATAAAATTATAAATAGTAATGCCTTTTTGATTCTTGTTGTTGTCATTGCGATGTTCCTTCTCTGGAGGGTTTTATGAAACTTATATTCCGATGGAAATAAAAATAATTTCCTAATCAGTTTTTCGCGTACAATCCAAATCATCGGACCGTTCCGCTGGATTCGAAGAGAAGTGATCACATTTGTCCATTCTGCATTTGCGCCGGTTTATATATAACGGTAAATAATGGGTTTGTCATCAAGTGTGATGATTGTAAGAAAGACACCGACATAACGTACGGATATATGAATCGGAAACGCATAGATCACTGTAAAATAACAGATAAGAATATAAAAAAACTGAAAATGCCTTCCTCATTTGTTATATTATGATAACTTACAAAAATACCAAACAATTAAATGAAAGGTATTTTCAGATGAATACAAATAAGAAAGATTCCAGACGAAAGTCAAGTAAAAAAGCAGTTGAGATACCCGGTTACAAATTAGAGATATCTCTCAGTCGTCGATTACGTTATTACCGTGTGTGATAATGCAAAATAAACGTGTCCCGTATTTACGGGGGATGTAAAGAAACAACTCCACATCGGGTTTGAGGACCCCGCCGTGGCACAGGGAACCGATCAAGAGGTATTACCGGTATACAGGAAAGTACGTGACCAGATAAAGAGTGAATTCAAAAAGTTCGTTGATGGATTACAGTACAACATTTTTTACCTATTCGGGTTAATTTTTGTTCCCCCCATTACTTAACTTATATAAATATTAGCTTTCCTTGTTAATTTCTTGTTTCACCGGCTTCAATTATGAGCCGTGTCTAAAAAGGGAGATTCCCAAAATTGAATATACCGATAAAAATAATAATAATATTCTATTGTAGAATATCTCAACGATAGAGAGTGTGCATGCCCAAAAAAATTAATTATAGTTGTGCAAGGATAAGGAGGTGTTTAATATTACGAATCAGGTGATGTAATATGAAACACACAAATCATTATTATAAATAGTAAATTATCGATAATAATACAACTACCAGGTTATTTATTTAAGAAATGATTGGTATAGTTTTTGACGGTATTATTATGAATAGTTACTCAGTGTATCTTAATTATAGAAACAAATACTCCACCATCTAATGCGTGTTCCAGTCAAATAATAGCTTGTTGTAAAACGGTCAACTTGAGAAGTTAATACGTTTCTCTCAAACATCGGGGATTCTCAACAGTGAAAAACAATAGTACTGAGGAATACCTGCCGGAGGATTTAGAAAGCTGCATCGCTGAGTTGAAAAATGATCGGTTATACCAAAGCGCAGCTGAGCAGATTGAAAATTTACTAAAGTTTGATTATGAGACAAAAATATCTGCTTTAGAAGAGATTGACATTTCAGACGTTTTTATCGATGACATTCCATCCCGGATAGAAAGGGGAGAGTTAATAGCAGATTTTACAAGGTTGAAGGTCCGGGATTCCTTCCTTTCCAACCGTATTTCAGAATTTTTTAAAATAATTAGTAAAGAAAAAAACGAACCAGTTGAATCGTTGATTCCTGCCGTCCAATCGGGAGAGATACGTTTTTCGCTTCTCCAAAGTGCTTTGGTCAATCGTGGAGATTATTTATCAAAATTACAACGGGAGTTCGGCATAGAACCTCTTTTGCTGATTTCCCTTTTTGTGAGTATCTACCGGCCAATTTTTGAAGCAGCCATTGAACTCAGCGGAAAAACATTTGATCTCTCACGGTGGAAAAAGAATTGGTGTCCGTTGTGCGGATCGTTTCCGTGTATGTCACGTTTGGAGAAAGATACGGGGAAACGGTTCCTCTGGTGTATGAGGTGTAATAGTCAATGGAATTTCAAAAGATTAAAATGTCCGTTTTGCGCCGAAGAAGATACAAAAAATTTGGACTTTTTTTACCTGGAAGACGGTAGTCCATACCGGGTTGATGTGTGCCGGAGTTGTCATGCATATTTAAAAACGATTGATGAAAAGAAATCAGCTTCCGAAAAAGTACTGTTCCTGGTAGAGGATATTAAAACTTCTTATCTGGATCTGCTGGCTGTAAATGAAGGTTTTCACAAAATAGTAAAAGGATACGAGCAATGAAAATTTCGAGAAAAGAATTTTTAAAGATCTCAGGAAGTTTCACGGTTGGTATAATGCTGCTTGGATTTCCTGATCCCAAATTCGCAGAAGAAATTCTGGAAGCAAAAAAGGACTTTAAACTCAAGTACGCGAAGGAGACAACGACGATCTGCACCTATTGTTCTGTCGGCTGCGGAATCCTCGTCTCAACAAGAGAAGGAAAAGTGATCAACACCGAAGGGGACCCCGACCATCCGATCAATCAAGGCGCTCTGTGTAGTAAAGGGTCGGCTCTCTATCAGGTGGCAGTCAACGAACGAAGACTTGATAAGGTTCTTTATCGCGCTAAAGGGTCGGACAAATGGGAAGAAAAAGATTGGGATTGGGCAATTTCGGAGATTGCCAAAAGAGCAAAAGCTTCCCGTGATTTGTCTTTTGTTTCCAAAGATAATAACGGAACAACAATCAACCGCACCGAAGGAATTGCCTCTCTGGGCGGTGCAGCGTTGAACAACGAGGAATGCTATCTTTTATCGAAAATGATGCGCTCTATGGGGGTTACTTACTTAGAGCATCAGGCACGGTTATGCCATTCTTCTTCGGTTGCGAGTCTCGCCGCTTCATTCGGCAGAGGTGCTATGACCAACCACTACATCGATGTCGTAAATGCCGATGTCATTATGATAATGGGGAGCAACGTAACGGAAAACCATCCGATCACGTCAAAATGGATTAACAGGGCGAAAGATCGCGGCGCCATTGTTATTTCCGCCGATCCACGTTATACTCGCAGCTCATCCATCGCCGATATTTATGCTCCGTTCAGGTCGGGAACGGATATCGCGTTCGTGAACGGAATGATACAGTATGCACTTCAAAACGACTTTGTCAACAAAGACTATGTACTCACTCACACCAACGCATCGTTTATAATCAAAGAGAGCTACGAATTTAAAGACGGGCTTTTCAGTGGATTCGACCCCATACATAAGAAATACGACGCTGCTCAATGGGGATATGAACTGGACGAGGCAGGTATTCCCAAAAAAGACGAAACCCTGCAGCATCCAAGGTGCGTATATCAATTAATGAAAAAACACTACTCCCGTTATGATGCCAAAACAGTATGTTCAATCACGGGTACACCCGAGGATGTCTACCTGAAAATCTGTAGAGTGTTTGGTTCAACATCCGCACCCGACAAGGTCGCCACATGGCTTTATGCGATGGGATCAACCCAGCACAGTTACGGGACGCAAAACATACGGACGTATGGCATCCTGCAGCTTCTCATGGGAAATATCGGGATGGCCGGCGGCGGTATCAATGCGTTACGAGGTGTGGCAAATGTGCAGGGTTCAACCGATTCTGCACTTCTTTTTCATCTCCTTCCCGGATATCTCAGAATTCCGGATGCAAAAGAACATCCCACATTCAATGTGTACCTGCAAAAGATCACCCCTACATCAAACGATCCAAGAAGCGCAAACTGGTGGGCTCATACACCAAAATATGTTGTGAGTCAACTGAAAGCCTGGTGGGGAGAAGAGGCGCAAAAAGAGAATGATTTTTGTTACGATTACCTCCCGAAAAATGAGGGGGATCGCTCCTTTATAAAATTATTTCATGCAATGTATGAGGGGAATATAAAGGGCCTCTTTCTCTTCGGTCAAAACCCGGTCGTCGGAGGATCGAACAGCACTAAAACATTAGCTGCACTGGAAAACTTAGACTGGATGGTTTCAGTCGACCTGTGGCAGACTGAAACTTCTACCTTCTGGAAAAGACCCGGGGTAAATCCCTCCCGGATAAAAACAGAAGTCTTCGTTCTTCCGGCTGCGTCTTCCGTAGAAAAAGAGGGATCGATCACCAATTCGGGTCGATGGGCGCAATGGCGTTATAAGGCGGTGGAACCCGTCGGTAAATCAAAACCTGATCTCTGGATTATGGATAGGTTGTTTAAGAACATCCGTGAACTCT
>PWJF01000336.1 GCA_003560935.1 Ignavibacteriales bacterium | reverse complement strand
GGAAAAGCAAGGCAGTTCAAAAATTTGAATCGCTGCTCCTCGACCGGTCGGATGATAAAAAAGTAATAATAGTACAATTGTTTTTTAATTGTTGTTTAATCACTGGAGAGAAGCGGAAGTAATCAATAAGCGAAGCGAATTAATATTCGTGCGAAAAATAAAAATATAATCTTGATATTTTTTATTATTTTTATTACTATGAAAAGTTGTATAGAAATTAATTTCATAAACATCATGGGGTATGATGTATAATGGAAGATGGCGGTAGTTCGAGGATAACAATTTTCAATCAGATGCAGAGTCCGGATACGTTGGTGTATCATCCGGAGGTGATAGGAAAACATAGTATTTAGCCTTCCACACTTCACCTCCGCATGAGACGATGTATGTCCGGAGGAGGTGAACCATGAACAACTCAATCACATTTCGATTTAATCCGGTAGTTTTTATTTATTTTTTTATATGGGTGCCGCTCATATCTGATTATCTTCATGCCGAACGCCCCATGTTTACCGACGATCCTAATGTATCACGGCACCGGGTGCTGACGCTCGAGTTAGGCAATCATTTTGATATACTGCGAAGTGCACAACGTCCTGCGCAGTATATCAATTGGTTCGACCTCAATTTAGTATACGGTATTGCCGTAAATTATGAGGTAACAATCCATATTCCCGCAGGGATTATGATATATGAATCCGGCTCTCCCGACCGGAGTGAGTTCGGCAGTGGTGATCTATCGATCGCATTAAAACGTGTATGGCGCACCGAAGATGACCGGCGGGGATTCGGGATCGAAGGACGGCTGTTCTTTCCTGTTGAATCTTCTCCGTTACTCGGCTCGGACCGGGAAGGGTACTGGCTTAATACAATGGCGGATTTTAAAGCAGGCGGGTGGATTATTCGAACATCATTTGGATTTATGGCGCCGTTTGATTCATTCGACAACGGTTTTCTCATGGCGGGTCTTGCCACACGAACCGATTTTCATCCGGATTACTTCGGGTTTATCGAGTTATATACGGAAGCTCCGGTGACGTCGACCGGCGAGGATTTCCCGCTTAATCTGATGATCGGCGGAGGTATGCGGTTATTCAAGAATGCAGTACTCGACGCGGGTATACTTTTCGGATTAACCGAATCGACGGTATATCCCGGTACCGGAATTCATGTGGGCATTACTCTTGAAATTTAAATGAGGAAGGAGGTTGCTATGACGGTTGAACAAATTCAGCAAAATGTGGATTTTATCAAGACCCTGTATGAAAACAAAGATATGCGGGGATTTAAGGACGCAATAAATACCTATGAACCGATGGAGGTTGTACACATCCTTGAGGAGTTATCTCCGGATGAACGTGTGATCGCGTACCGGTTTTTACAAAAAGATCTCGCACTTGAAGTCTTCGAACAGCTCGATCCTGAATTACAGGAACAACTCCTGCACTCGTTTTCGGAGGTACAGGCAGTTCAGTTGATAGAGGAAATGGAAGCCGACGACCGGGTTCGTTTGCTCGATGAACTCCCCGCATTGGTTGCCGAGCGGCTGGTGACAAAGCTATCGCCTGAAGAGCGTAAGAAAACGGCTTTGCTGCGCGGATATGAGCAGGAAACCGCAGGCCGTGTTATGACACCCGATTATCTTAGTTTAAACAAAAATATGACCGTCAATCAAGCCATCGAAAAGGTACGCACAAGCGACGTGCATAGAGATACTCTGACGACACTCTATGTGACCGATGAATCGCGAGTATTAATCGGTATCGTGGATTTGCAGGATCTTGTTATCGCGAAACCGGATCAGACTATCGAAGAGATCATGAACGATGAGATAGTATATGCCATGACCGACAACGACCAGGAGATGGTGGCACGGATGCTGCAAGAACACGATCTTATTGCAATACCGGTTGTCGATCGCGAACGCCGTCTTGTGGGCGCCGTTACTATCGATGACGTGGTCGATATTCTCGAAGAAGAGGCAACCGAGGACTTTCACAAGATCGGTGCCGTCGGGAAATTCAAGATCAATTTCCGCGAAGCAAGTGTGCCGTTCCTTTTCCGTATCCGTATAGGCTGGTTAATGGTGTTGGTTTTTATGAATATTTTCTCCGGAGCGGGCATTGCCTATTTTGAAGATACGATCGAGGCGGTGGTAGCTCTTGTCTTTTTCCTGCCGTTGCTTATCGACAGCGGCGGGAATGCCGGATCGCAATCGGCAACCATGATGGTACGCGCTCTTGCTACCGGCGATGTTGTATTCCGTGATTGGTTTAAACTCTTGTGGAAAGAATTGCGTGTTGCACTATCTATGGGTGTCGTCATGGCGCTCGGTGTTGCGCTGATTGCCTCGTTCCGTGCACCGGAAGTCGTAATGGTAGTCGCGTTTACAATGACACTCGTTGTAATTTTCGGGTCGCTTATCGGCATGTCGCTTCCGTTCGTATTAAGCCGGTTTAATATGGACCCCGCGGCGGCAAGCGGTCCGCTCGTCACATCGCTCGCTGATATTGCGGGCGTGTTGATTTACTTCTCGATCGCGACGTGGTATCTGGGACTATAGAGGATTATAATAGTTTCGTTATTTCCTCACTCAAAGGTGCTGTATTTGACGGGAACACGTGGGTTAATTCACCCTTTTCATTGATCAGGTATTTATAGAAATTCCACTGCGGCGAGGTTATATTCCAGCCGTTGAGCGATTCATCGGTCAGCCACCTGAATACTTCGTGCTGATCATTTCCACGAACCGAAACCCGCTCGCTGAGCGGAAACGTTACCCCGTAATTCTTCTGGCAAAATGCCGCGATCTCTTCGTTGGAATCATACTCCTGCCGGAAGCTGTTCGACGGAAATCCGATAATCACGAGATCGTCCCCGTAATTCTGATTCAATTCTTCAAGTCCCTCATACTGTGGCGTGAAACCGCATTTTGATGCAACATTGACGATCAGGATCTTTTTACCCTTGAAATCTTCAAAATTAATGGTTGAACCGTCGATCGCGGTGATTGAATAATTATAGATGGACTCTTTGCTCTGCACACCCTCGGGCCGCTCGCTCGATCCGAAACAGTTGAATGATATGAGGACAAGTGAAAATATTACCGCATTTATGAATGTCTGATGCATATATCCTCTCCTTAAATAGGTTGCTGCCTGGTTTTCACTATTTACACGTATTAAACCTATAACACTCATTGAAGGAAATTAATTCTATTTTTGATTGCAGCTTTTAGAAAAATATACTATCATTTCGGAGGACATTATTCCGGGACAATTCATAAATATGGGACAAGAACCATGAATGCTAAAATCGTAATCATTATTATAATTCTTGTACTTTTCCTTATTGTTACTCTCCAAAATACCGAGGTCGCATCGTTCAATATACTTTTCTGGGATATTAAAATGTCGCAGATCGTGTTCATATTCATTGCTATCCTTGTAGGGTTCATTGCCGGGTATGTTGTCGGAAAAACGACAGGTCGTGAACGTAAGCCGGTTGCGGAGAAGAAAAATCCCGAATTCAATAAATAGGTTTTCAAAACGATTACTCCAATACGTATTAATCTGTGTTAATAAAGGAGCGAATTTTGAGACGTCTCTATATTTTCCCTTTTGTACTCCTCCTGTTGTTATCCCTTTCTTGTTTTCAATCAGATATAGAGAAGACAGAAATTCTCTGGGACGAATGGGGTGTCCCGCACATTTATGCACCCAACAATACCGATCTTTTTTATGCCACCGGATGGGCACAAATGGAAAGTCACGGGAATTTGATCCTGCAGCTTTACGGAGAATCCCGCGGAAGGGCGGCTGAATATTGGGGTGAGCAACATCTGGATTCGGACCGATGGGTACGAACTGTCGGTATCCCCGAAAGGGGGAATGAATGGTATACACTACAAACGGATTCATTCAAAAGAATGCTTCAATCGTTCACCGATGGTATCAATGATTATGCCCGTAAACATTCCGATCGCATCGATGAGGTTTTAAAGCAGGTCTTGCCCGTCACTCCGGAAGACATACTATCGCACACTCAACGGGTTATTCATTTTACGTTTATTGCTAATCCGGCGATTGTACCGGCTGTTCAACGACACATTACCGCCGGGTCAAATTCGTGGGCGATAGCTCCCTCACGAACCGAAAGCGGCAATGCAATGCTCCTGATCAATCCTCATTTACCCTGGAGTGAGGATTTATTCCGTTTTTATGAATTGCATCTGGTCACGCCTGATGTCAATCTGTACGGCGCAACACTTGTCGGACTACCGGGAGTTGCACTCGGCTTTAACGAGTACCTTGGATGGGCACATACCGTTAATACTATAGATGCCGCCGACCAATATATCCTGTCGCTCACCGATGATGGCGGGTATATCTTTGATAGTGAAGTCCGCCGCTTTGAAGAAATGTACGATACAATTCTGGTAAAAGTTCAAAACGGTGACCACCGGCGGGAACCCATTACAATACGCCAATCGATTCACGGTCCGGTAATTGCGCACCATAAAAACCGTGCGGTTGCACTTCGTGTCGCAGGCCTTGATGCACATTTTATGCTCGACCAGTGGTGGAACATGGGAATTGCACAAGATCTTGATGAGTTCAAAATACAATTACAGAGAATGCAGCTTCCGATGTTTACGGTGATATATGCTGATCGTGACGGTAATATACTTCATTTCTTTGCCGGACAGGTGCCTGTTCGGGAACAGGGTGATTGGAATTTCTGGCAGGGTATAGTTCCCGGCGATACGTCCGCAACACTGTGGACCGAAATACATACTTTTAATGATTTACCGCTGGTGGTAAATCCATCGACGGGGTGGCTCCAAAATTCAAATGATCCACCATGGACGACGACCTTTCCGTTGGAAATCCATCCGGATGATTATCCTCCCTATATGGCGCCGGTTAATTTCGGTTTCCGGGCACAACGTTCTGCCCGTCTCCTAATGGAGAATGACGGACTATCGTTCAATGAGATGGTGAAGCTGAAACACGATACACGAATGAAACTTGCCGACCGTGTACTCGACGATCTTCTTGATGCCATCGAATGCTATGGCGGTGAGATGGTCAACCGTGCTTCGGAATTGCTTTCGGAGTGGGATCGTACGGCAGATGCTGAAAGCTGCGGATCCGTGCTCTTCACACAGTGGGCGGGAAGTTACAACGTGTGGCAGAATTTTGAATCACCGTTCGATCTGGAGAATCCGTTTGACACACCATCTGGTTTGGCTGATCCGCAAAATGCTGTGATGGAACTTGAGCGGGTTGCAGAAAAGCTTGAGGGACTATACGGATCGATCGATATAAACTGGGGAGAATTGAATCGCCTGCGAATTGATGAATATGATTTCCCTGCGAGCGGAGGGCCGGCTAGGTATGGTATATTTCACGTGCTTGGATTTGATCAGATTCCTTCCGAGGAGAAACGACACAATGCCAATTTCGGAGAATCGTTTATTGCAGCAGTCGAATTTTCCGAACCATTACGCGCACAGGTTCTCACGTCATACGGAAATGCAACGCAAGGTCATCTGCCGCACCGCGGCAACCAGCTCGAATTTCTTGCGAATAAGCAATTGCGTAATGCATTAATATACCGTGAGGATGTTGAAGAAAACAGCGTAAAGAAGATAGATTTTAAACGGTAAAATCTATTAGCTACCAATTGTTTTTTAATTGTTGTTTAATCACCGGAGCGGAGCGGAAGTAATCAATGAGCGAAGCGAATTAATACCCATAGGTGGATGAACTGTTGGGATTCGCGGGGTGAGGTGGTGCTCTTCATGTTGCATACTATAATAATTTTTGTTTTTTTGAAAATATTTTTACAAGCGAACAAATCTTGCACTTGACATATATCCAGAGTTTAATTAAGATTAAGTATACAGGTGAAAAATTAAAAAGGATCCATTATGAGATTTCACATTATAATCACGTTATTATTTTCAGCAGCATTGATGTTTTCTTTAAGCGGCTGCAATGGAATCGATGATGTTACCGCGCCTGAAGTCAATGAAGGGGCATTTGAAGCGACCATTACCGGTGACCGTCAGGAATCATTGAGCGGCTTGGCTTTTTATTTCATGAGTATTGATCCGGTAGCAGGCGTGTCATTTTCAATTGGTCTTGGATCCAGTGATCTCACCAAACTGATTGGATTCAGAAGGGGAGGAAGCGGGCTCCCGGAAGTTTCCACGCATCCGATTGCCAATTTTTATGAAATAATTGTGGATAATAAGGGTATTTCAAATTCGCAGGATCAGTTTTTTGGAATCTATTTAGAATGGACCAACGACGAAATAGAAAATATATCAACGGCATTTCCGTCAATTGCTGGTGAGTTAACAATAACGGGAACAGGTAACACAATAGAGGGGACATTCCAATTTACAGGTAGGGGTGGATCGGTTTCTTGGGAAGACTCACAATTCGAGGAAGATCTCCAAATTTCGATCAGTGGTTCGTTTAATGCTATCGAGGTTCCACAAATCGATGAATGGGATAATATCTTTAAATCCGGGTTCTAATTTATCTGAATAGATTGTTATATTAAACTTGGTATTCAAATTCTCCAAGCTCAATTCGCCGCTCGATCTCCTCGGGCACGCCGATCCACATTCTCCAGATAAACTCATTGTCTTCGTACGCAGGAAATTCTTCAACGATAATTTGTTTGATCCTCTGAGCTTTTTCATCTTGTCCTGTTTTATAATAGTATTTAAACAGATGAACCCGTGCCGCTAATCCGATCTCGTTATCATACTTTTCACTAAGATGTTCGAGGAACGCAGCGACCTCTTTCATTTTAGGATCGTGTGGATTTCGCCTGGCGATATCGTAAAACACACCTCGATAAAGCGTTTGAATATTATCGACCGGAAACCATTTTGGGAAGAAACCGATTCCCGAATCCGCATATTCTTCAATAATTTTACGATAAAGGGAGAATCCCGCATTGAAATCACCTTTCTTAATATATCCTAATGCAAGATTCGAGTAGTTACCGGCAAGATCATTTTTGTACGCCGGATCGTCCTCATAGATTGAAATAGCTTTTTCCCTGTACCGGATGACGCTGTCTACTGCCGCCGGCTCAAAGCGGTAGAGCTGTTCGAAATAACTGCCAATATGGGTATAAATGAAAAAGCGTATCATCTTTTCCTCAATTGCCTCCTCTTTATCGAGCGACCTTTTGTAAATTTCAATCCGACCCCGTATGAATTCTTCCTGCAGTGGTGGATCCGGAAATTCTTTTGGATCGGGAAGATCATACTTTTCAAGAAAACCGGAAATAAGTTCTTGATCGAATTGTGAATCCGGTACATGGAAGTGTAGTCGGTCGTGATCATTATCGCCGTTACACGCAATCAGGATAAGTGATATGCTTACGAAAAAAAAGGTCATGCGGTTCATAATCTACCTTCCTGAAGGTGGAACAGATCGATACCTTGCATTATACAATATAAAAAATTTTTAAACACGAGAAAATGTAAATAATTTTTCGTATATAGGATACTATGCAAAACGTCACCATCCGCCAATTGAACAGTCACAACGAATACCGCGAATGCGTACAGCTCCAGCGCGATACCTGGGGTGAGAATTTCACCGAGACCGTCAGTCCGGCAATTCAGAAGGTGTCGCAGAAATTGGGCGGCGTAACTGCAGGCGCCTTCGATGAATCGGGAACGCTTATCGGATTTGTGTTCGGTCTGACCGGCTTAAAAGACGGGAAACCCGTGCACTGGTCGGATATGCTCGCAGTGCGGCCAGAATGGCGGGGAAAGGGAATCGGACGCAGATTAAAACTCTTTCAGCGTGAGGAGGTACGAAAACTTGGCATCGAAACGATGTACTGGACATACGATCCGCTTGAGGCAGGGAATGCACATTTGAACCTGAATCGCCTCGGCGCCCGGATCTCGGAATATGTCGAAAACATGTACGCAACCGATGAGGGAAGCACGCTCCACGCCGGTCTCGGCATGGACCGGTTCATAGTACAGTGGAACCTCAACGAAGAGCGGGTTGAACGCGCACTTCGTGGAGAACCACCATTTATAGATGAAAACGTGATGGCGGCGCCTGTTATAAATACCAAAGATTCAGACAAAGGCGACATAGAACCTGTTGAGGGCGATTTGCCCGACGCACCCATCGTCCGCGTAGAGATCCCCGCCGATATACAGCGTGTGAAAAAGAAATCCTCGAATGAAGGGTCCCGCTGGCGGATCAATACACGGCGTGTGTTTAACCATTACCTTGCTCATGGATATGTGGTGGATGCGTTTTATCGAGATCGCGAGACGAATAGATGTTTTTATTTGATAAAAAAATAACAATTGTTGGAATTATGGATTTATGGAATGATGGAATATTGGAGTCGTGCGCTGGAAACTGTACTAAACATTCATCCATCACTCCAATATTCCATTACTCCATCATTCCACTTTTTCATTAATACACAATATGTTTTGTTTATGATATCTTTAAAAAAAATCACACTACACGAACTCCACCTCCCCCTCAAAGAACCCTTTACCATCTCATCCGGTACGCAGGATATAAGACGCATTGCGCTTGTTGAGGTGGAAGATAACGACGGTATCACGGGATGGGGAGAATGCGTCGCACCCGAATTCCCGAACTATTCACCCGACACCATCGATACATCGTGGATCGCGATAAAAGAATGGATAGGTCCGCGTGTTATTGGACAATCGTTTGCGGGTCCGGAGGAAATTTTCCCGTACTTGCAAAAAGACATCCGCGGACACCTCATGGCAAAAGCCGCTGTCGAGATGGCGGCGTGGGAATTGACGGCACGAAAGCAAAACATATCTCTTGCAAAACTTTTGAACGGAACGCGCACAGCGATCGAAACCGGCATTTCGCTCGGCATACAGAAATCGCCCGATGCACTTGTTGCAAAAGTAAAAGAAGCAGTCAAAGAGGGATACAGGAAAATCAAGATCAAGATAAAACCGGGGGCGGATGTTG
>PWJF01000533.1 GCA_003560935.1 Ignavibacteriales bacterium | reverse complement strand
TGCAACATATTCCGCAACGTGCCACAATCCGTCTGCACCGCCTCCCGGACGGTGAAACTGCGTCATGAATCTGATGTGTTCATACGATGCGTCGCCGGAAATTTCCTGGATAATGTGTCCGGTCGATGTCCGGTCAAGCAGCGGCAATTCCTGTGAATGGAGTGGAATGTGTAAAATCGATAGTAGCAATAAAACTGTACGAAGTAATTTCATAGTAATATACCTTTGATTATGATCTGTAATACCGGAAGATTTAAACTCTTACAGTATCTTAAAAAGATGTGTAATAATCAACTCCATTTTATTCTTATGCAAAAACTTATTACCTTATATTCCATGACACCTCACGAAACGTGGATGAAATACGCCCTCAGAGAAGCGGAACGGGCACTTGATCAAAATGAAGTGCCGGTGGGTTGTATAATTGTACGCGATAATAAGATAATCGGAAAAGGATACAACCAGAACGTGACGCTGAAAGACCCCACTGCACATGCGGAGATCATTGCTATCACCGCTGCCGCGGCGAAGCTGCAATCGAAATTTCTCGAAGAATGTACGCTCTATGTAACCCTTGAACCGTGCGCAATGTGCGCGGGTGCGATTGTGCTGGCAAAGATACCGGCGCTTGTTTTCGGTGCGTTCGATCCGAAAGCGGGTGCGTGCGGAACACTTTATACGATCACCGAAGATGCACGACTCAACCACCGCGTCCATACGATCGGGGGTGTGCTCGATGCCGAATGCGGTGCGCTGCTGCGGGATTTTTTTCTGGTAAAAAGAAATGGGGGAAGACAGGAGTATTAAGAACAAAACAATTATTAAGGACGATGAAAAAGATTGATTCAATAAAATTGGCTCCGAACGAATTAAAGGCACTGGACAAGATTCGCAAGGGAGTTACTACCTTAGTAACTGTGGATTCGATTATACTCTTCGGATCTGCGGTAAGAGGAGAAAGAGATGACGAATCTGATATCGATTTATTGATCATTACTGCAGATAAACTCGATAGGATAGAAAGTCATCGGATAACTGATATGGTCTTTGAAATCAATCTTCGATATGATACTAATTACAGTATTATAGTACTCGATAAAAAGACATGGGAAGAGGGAGTACATTCTTCAATGTCGATCAAAAAAAATATTGAACGTGAAGGCGTTAACGTATGAATACAGATGATAGTAAAGAGATATTCATACAATATTGGTGGGAAAAAGCACAGGAGAGTTTAGCTTCGGCACACCGTGAATTTTCAGCCTCTTCATATATGTTTGCTATGAATCGGATATATTATGCAGCGTTTTATGCAGTAAGCGCAGCTTTATTTTCCAGAGGTATTTCTTTTAAAAAGCATTCTGCTGTAAGGTCTGCGTTTCACTCGGAATTTGTTAAATCGGGAAAACTATCTGCCAATTGGGGTAAATATTACGATCAACTCTTTCGGGACCGTCAGGAGGGTGATTATATTCCCCTTGTGGATTTCAATGAACTGTATGTATCGACACAGTTAAAACCAGGGGAGCAATTTCTCGCTACTATCGAGCCGTTGATAAAAGATTACTTAGAAAGTTAAGGGGAAATGTATATACGCCCGATAACAAATAACGACACCGTGAATATCCATAAAGTCTACACCTATTACATCGAAAATACTTCTATCACATTTGAGGAGCAAATACCTTCAATCGAGGATTTTCATAAAAGAATACAATCGATTTCAGAACGTTACCCGTATTTAATTGCAGAGGATCATGGACAGTTAATCGGTTTTGCATATGCAACACAATTTAGAGGCAGAAGTGCTTACCGGTGGATTGTGGAAGTTGCAGTCTATGTGGATGTCAATCATCAGGGAAAAGGCGCCGGCAAAAAACTGCTTACGGCATTGCTCGGCATCCTTGACAAGCTCGGCTATTACGATGCATATTCGGTGATAACACTGCCGAATGACAGAAGCGTGAAATTATTTGAGTCGTCCGGCTTCATAAGAAACACGGTCCTCAAAAATGCAGGGTACAAACACAACACCTGGTGCGATGCGGGCGTCTGGGTGAAGATCCTCAGGCAGCGGGGCGGAATACCGAGCGAACCGGAATCATTTGCTGATTACATAAAAAAATATAAAAATGGAAAACATAAAAATTAAAGACATCCTCATCGAGCACAGCAATGCGCTCCGCGAATTGCTTCGTGCATCTCGCGCTCATAGTAAAGACGAGGCAAAACACATCAATGGCGCGGTTAACCATATCAAGTCGATGATCCGTTCACTCAGTAAATATACTCCGGAAGACGTTCCGCCGGAAACAAGAGAACGCGCCGAAAAAGCCGTAAACCATCTGGGAAACGGAGATATCGACGAGGGCCGCGCCGTGCTGCTCGAGATGGGAAGGCAGTTTGATGAATTCTTGAGAAAGTGATTTGATAATCAATACACAATTGTAAAGCAGGAGAGAAACGGTCATGCCAGCCAAAGATCCCAGGGTCGATGCATACATCGTAAAATCCGCTGAATTTGCCAGGCCGATACTTGAGCATTTTCGCGCATTAATTCACAAAACATGTCCCGATGTCAGGGAGACAATGAAATGGAGTTTTCCTCACTTCGAATACAAAGGTGTCCTCTGCAATATGGCGGCGTTCAAGCAGCACTGCGCATTCGGCTTCTGGAAGGGTGCCATCATGAAAGACCCGCACGGTTATTTCAATCCGCCCGAGAATAAAGCGATGGGGCATCTCGGCCGCATCACATCGCTTTCCGACCTGCCGCCTGACAAACATCTTATCGCCTATATAAAAGAGGCGATCGAGCTGAATGAACGCGGTGTTCCGCTGCCGTCTCTTCGTAAGAACGGGGAAAAAAATAAAAAAGAATTGAAGGTTCCCGGTTATATAACAAAGGCACTTAAGAAGAACAAGAAAGCGTTAGAGACATTCGAAGGATTCAGTTACAATCATAAAAAAGAATACGTCGAGTGGATCACGGAAGCAAAGACGGAAGAGACACGAAACAAACGTATTGCAACAATGCTCGAATGGCTCGCCGAAGGAAAGCCGAGGAACTGGAAATATATGAAGCAGTAAAGTCTAACGAGCAGATGAAATTAATGATTGGGTTCCGGTGTTGCTTAATTATATGCTGTTTTCTTACTCCGCTATCTACTATATAAGGAATAACTTCTATGAAAATCGGCGTGCTGGGAACGGGAATGGTAGGCGAGACCATCGCTTCCAAATTAATCGCATTAAAACACTCTGTTATAATGGGTTCACGGACTGTGGATAACCCTAAAGCTGTAGCGTGGGTTAAAAAGAACGGGGAGAATGCCGCACAGGGAACATTTACCGATGCTGCGGCTTTCGCCGAAATTATCTTTAATTGTACCTCAGGGGTCGGATCTATCGATGCGCTCAAACAAGCGGGTGAAAAAAACCTGAATGCCAAGATATGTGTGGATATTTCAAATCCGCTTGATTTTTCCAAGGGAATGCCTCCTTCGCTCACAATATGCAATACCGATTCGCTTGGTGAGCAAATTCAGCGGACATTTCCGGAAACTAAAGTCATTAAAACCTTAAATACTGTCAATTGTAAAGTAATGGTGGACCCTGCACTTGTGCCGGGGGTTCATGATATGTTATTATGCGGAAATGATGACGATGCAAAGAAAAAAGTAACCGAAATTTTACAAAAGTGGTTTGGCTGGAAATCGGTTATCGACATCGGTGATATTACCGGTGCACGGGTTACCGAAATGTATGTGCCGCTCTGGGTGAGAATGTTCGGTGTGCTGGGAACACCGAACTTTAATTTTCATTATATAAAGGGATAATCATTATATTATGAAGGGCGAAATGTCATTTTGCCCTACCGAGTTTGTATATATCCCTGAAGCAGCCCGTGAACTGAATTAGACACATACATTTCGTCTGATTTCCGCAGTTCCTCTAAAGTAATTATTTTCTCTCGCACTCCCTCTTCCTTCAACAGCATCTCCCGGTATACGCCGTTTAACAAACCGCACGTAACCGGTGGTGTATAAAGTTTTCCATCCTGCTTTATAAATACATTCGTGATAGCCCCCTCGGTTATTTCGCTCCGCTCGTTTTGAAATAGTACATCGAAATATCCCTCTGCTTGTGCTTTCTTGTATTCGGTTTGATATAACTCCCGCCGTGAGGTCTTGTGATAGAGAAAACGATCGGTGGAATCGGTCGGCGTGGTGGATAATTTTAAGCGTACGGGTTGTTCGATTGTTGCAGGAATGATTTTATGTTCGAAAAGAATTTCACCTTCTTCACCAACGGTAAGCCGTATTTTATACACTAATCCTTTTTCAAGTTCTTCCTCTCCGTTATGTAATACCTCTTTGATCTTCTCAAGTTCGACCGGAATATCAAAATACCGCGCCGAGTCAATCAGCCGTTCAAAATGCATCTCAAGCCGGCGATATCCGTTTTCATACCGTAACGATTCGATCAACTCGATCGGTTTATACGGCTTTGTCAGGAATTGCGCTTTGAGCAAACATTCCTCGTACTCCTGCCCGGGATCGGAATCCCACACGATGCCGCTGCCGATACCCATCGATCCGCGATTGCCTTCGATCTCAATCGTTCGGATCGGTACGTTGAACACGGCGTCGCCGCCGGGTTTGATCATGCCGATGGCACCCGTGTACACGCCGCGGGGTGAATTCTCGAGTTCGCTGATGATCTGCATCGTACTGAGTTTCGGTGCGCCGGTGACCGAACCGCACGGAAAGAGCGATGTAAGAATATCGTAGAAAGATATATCGTTGCGAAGAAGGCCGGTTACCGTCGATGTCATCTGGAGCACCGATTTGTATTTCTCGACTGTAAATAAATGTGGGACGGTGACGCTGCCCGTTCGTGCAATTCGTCCGATATCGTTGCGCAGCAGATCGACGATCATTAAATTTTCCGCCCTGTTTTTCCGGTCGTGATGCAGTTTACGCATGAGTTCCGAATCTTCTTCATTCGTTCTGCCGCGCTTCATGGTACCTTTCATCGGACGGGCAGTGATCGCATCTCCTTTAATCTCGAAAAATAGTTCGGGCGACAGGGAGAGAATCCAGTGGTCGCCGAATCGCAATAATGCGCTGTATGCAGTCGGCTGGGCGCCACGCAGGATTCGATATAATTCGAGCGGCGAGCCGGAAAACGAAAAATCCAGACGGGTGGTATAGTTTACCTGATAGGTATTGCCGTCTGCGATATGTTTTTTAATGCATTCTATCGCGGCAATATATTTATCGCGTGGTGTACGAATTGATATGTCTGTTATGTCAACATCATTATTAAGGGTATCAGCCATCGGCGGAGCGAGGGTTCCAAATTTCCCTTCTTTATGATTAAAAATATATGGATTGGCATATATTCCTATGACCGACTCATGCGTACCGGATTGTATAAGCGAATTCAATCTCTCATGAAAAATATAACCCGTTTCATAAGGAATAAAACCGGCGACGTAGTGTGTATCCCGATATGATTGCAGTGTTTCACAAAATTCCTGGAATGTCGCTTTGTTCCCGGCATGATACGAAATCAGCTTATGCGGATTCGTAAATAGATATGAATACCGGTTATCCCGGATTTGCCCGTTCGATTCAAGCAATATGAAATGGTCGAGCGATCCCAGGAATCCGATCAATCTGTTATAGGGTAATCTATGCATGTAATCAAATTTAGAAAGTAGCTCCGATTATTGCAAGTACGAGCGGAAGTGATATGGTGCATTGACTTTCTATACCGGCTTGAGTATACTATTGTAGATATTTATATTATCCCCGTTGCATGGAATAAAAAGACAGCAAATCGTTCGACGGGGTGGATATTGCACATATGGAGAGTCGCGAATGAAACGATATAAAATTTATTTTCCGTATATAATTGTCATTTCCCTTGTATTATTCATAGCATGTGGGGAACGTACGGATGACCCTCTGGTTGATGATGACCGGAAGATCTCCGATAACGAAACGGTCGAGCAGTTACCTGAAGAATTTAATGAGTTAGAGCACATGACGACACCTGAAGAGTCTATAGCGGTAACACACATACGGGAGCGGGATTTACCCGATGAAGTTAAAACATGGTTCGATAACTCCCGCCGGCTTGATGCGATGCCGACGGCAATTTCGAAGGTTCATGGCGATAAGACTTATCTCTATGTATCGTGGGGTGAACGTCCTACCGGGGGATATGAAGTATCAATAATCGACGCTCTAAGAAGGCGCGATGAAATTATTGTGCGGGTTCGGTACCGGCGGCCCGCTCCCGATGCGATGGTAACGCAGGCGATCACTTATCCGTTCGATCTCGCTACAATTCCGATAACGGGATATCCGGTACGTTTTGTACAAGCAGAAACCGAATCCCCCCGAACACCCGCAACACTACGCGGCATCGAAAATCTGAAAAACATCGTCGCCGAATCACGGCTGATCAAAGTATTCTCGCCGGCGCCGGATACCAATGTATCCGACGAGTTTGAAGTGACCGGAATAGCGAATGTATTCGAAGCAACGGTACAATACCGTATCCGTAACGGGGAGGGTGCGATTATAAAAGAGGGATTTACCACTGCCGCCGCTGCATCCGACTGGGGATATTTTACGTTAAACGTGTCGGTTGCAGGTCTCGTCCAGCAGTCAGAAAACATTACGCTTGAACTGTATTGTATTGATGCCGAGGACGGCTCGGAGCGGGATATAGTTGCAATTCCGTTACGAATGAAGTAAACATGATTTGTAAGCGGGAGTTAATTTGTAGTATGATAATTAGAGCGGTATTACTAACGACATTATTTTTTTCCTTCTCGTTTAATTCATACGTGCATGCTTCCACGCATTTAGAAGTTGTTATCCCCGAAACTGACACAGTACATACCGATCTGTCACGTTACAGGATTGCAGCCAATACTCAGCCTGGTTCACGTGCATTCATTAACGGAAGGGAAGTCAAAGTATATCCAACGGGTGCATTTGTAGGTTTGGTTACTTTGCAGCGCGGAAAAAATGTTACCACGCTCATGACAATTTCAAGCGAGGGAGATTCGTTATCGCGGGATCTTGTTTTTTTGAGAGATGAGGCGATGACTACGTCTCCTACCGATCCGCTTGTTATTGAAGAGTATCATATGCAACCGTTACAGGACCATTGGTTGAATGAAGGTGATGTGCTTGAGGTACGATTTAAGGGAAGTCCTGGTTATGAGGCTACATTTGATATAGAGGGAGTAAAAACGGGGATATCGATGCGGGAATTATCCCCTACAGAAACCGATGGTGTACGAGGTATTTATGTCGGTCATTACGAGGTTGCCAAAGGAGATTACACACACGAAGTTCCAATCAGGTTCAGGCTGCGAAAAAGCTTCTGGAGCAGCGTTGAAGCAGAATCCCCCGGGCGCGTCAGCATTATGCCGGAACAGTTTCCGCTGATTGCAGAAGTTCGAGGAGTCCGGCCGTTCCTTAATGTCGGACTCGGAACCGACCGTCTCGGCGGTGCTCGTCTCGGTTTTATTGCACCCGGCATACTCTTACAATTAGATGGTAAAATTGGTAATATGTTTCGTGTAAGACTATCCAATGATATGACAGCATGGATTCAATCACAGTTTGTCGATATACTATCATCGGGTACGCCCCCCCCGCGGGCGTTGGCCGGTTCGATCAGTGCCGCAGGCAGTCCTGCCGGCGATGTTATATCATTGCAAATCGGTCAAAAATTACCGTATCTAACACGACAATTGATAAACCCTAACCGGATTGTTATAGATATTTTCGGAGCAACTTCAAATACGACGTGGGTAACACAACATTTATCGGCCGAAGGTATCGGAAACATTACATGGGATCAGGTATCAACCGAACAATATCGGTTACAGATAGAATTGAATCATCCGTTGCATTGGGGACACCGCATAGAATATACCGATATCGGTAACATGCACGTAATCATTCGCCGTCCTCCTGCACGTAGTAGCCAGGAAGATTTATTATACGGCAGGTTTATTGCAATCGATGCAGGGCATGGCGGCAACAATAAGGGAGCGCTCGGGGCAACCGGGGTCATGGAGAAAGATATAACACTTGCGATATCAAAGCTTGTTGAAAAAATATTAATTGAGCGTGGTGCAACGGTTGTAATGACACGCACCGGTGATTATGATGTGTCGATGCGTGATCGTATTGATAAACTTATTTTAACAAATCCCGAAATTGTTGTGAGCATTCATTGTAATTCGGTTGGATATGCAACCGACCCCGAACGGATATTGGGGACCAGTACATTTTATAAACATATCGGATATAAACCTTTGGCAGACGTGATGTATCGTGAACTGCTTAGTCTTGGCTTCGCGGAATTTGGTATGATCGGAAGTTTTAATTTTTTATTAAATGATATGGTTGAGATCCCCAACGTTCTCATTGAAACCGCCTTTCTGTCCAACCCTGAAGATGAAATGAAATTGATCGATGAAGACATGCAGAAAAAAATAGCGATACACATCGTTAAAGGATTGGAGCAATTTTTCAGTTTTAAATGAGACGGATACTATCTCTCCTGGTATGTGAACCATGAAAGAACCTGTTATCAAAATAGGTATCGTGAATGATAACCGCCTTCGGTTTCATTTCCCTATCGATTTTGTTACTACCGATAATCAGCGCGTGAAAGGAACTGTAACCGCATTGCCCGATGGTGACAAAATACGGATAGAACAGAACGGATCGTATGTATCTGTTTCCGATGGTGTGGAATTCCGCCCTGCCGCCGGCTCCGACAAGTCGGAGCTCTTTACCATCCATGATGTGATCATCGGGGTGAAATTTCACTGGGAGCGTCGGGAAGACCAGCGATTTTCCGGATCGTTAAAGATCGTTCACGAACACGGAAAACTCACTGCCGTGAACATCCTCCCGGTAGAAGATTACCTCCGGAGCGTAATATCGTCCGAGATGAGCGCCATGAGCAATATGAATCTGCTCAAGGC
>PWJF01000254.1 GCA_003560935.1 Ignavibacteriales bacterium | reverse complement strand
CCCGGGGAAAGCTTTTGCCGACGGATCAATGTATGTTTTCGCGTTGTTGACCGACGTCGCTGCCTCACCGAAACCGGTCGCGATCAGCTTTAACTTGCCGGGATAAGTTGCAATATCACCCGCCGCATAAATACCGGGTACATTCGTTTCCATTTTACTCGTCACTTCAATATCGCCTTTTACAATATTGAGTCCCCACTCTTTTATCTTACCGATGTTTGCTACGAATCCCAGATTCAGCAGAATATGATCGACCTCGAGTTGTTCTTCTTCTTTCGTTTTGTTGTTGATGATGGTTACTTTTTCAACTCGTGAATGTCCGTGGATGGCTTTTACTTCATACGGAATCTTTATCTCAACCGGAGAATCGAAGAGTTGCTTGATGCTTTTCTCATGTGCACGGAACCGGTCGCGGCGATGAATTAAGGTAATCGAATCGGCAAGTTCGTGCAAATGCAATCCCCAATCGACAGCGCTGTCCCCTCCGCCGACGATCAACAAACGTTTATTCTTAAATTTGGATTTATCTTTGACGAAGTAATCGACTCCCTGTCCCTCAAACTTCTGTACATCTTCGAGATTCAGTTTACGGGGTGCGAATGCGCCGATGCCGATCGTCAGCACTATTGAATATGTTTGATGGGTGCTGCCGTCTTCGGTATCAAGTTCAAAATACTTCGAAGGTCTTCCTTCATCGGCTTCATCCGCGGTAATGATACGCATATCGGTGATCTTTGCACCGAGATGGACGGCAGGGTTATATTGAAGCGCCTGTTCGGTGAGGTTTTGAGCCAGATCTTTTGAAAGGACTTTCGGAAAACCGGCGACATCGTAAATATACTTCTCAGGGTAGAGCGCAGTTAACTGACCACCCAGATGCGGAAGCGCATCTATTATTTTGGTCGTCATACCGCGCAGACCTGCGTAGAAAGCGGCAAACAAACCGGTCGGCCCGCCGCCGATTATTGTGACGTCGTATCGGTTCATAATTTTTTTATTTCGGATTGGTCGGACGCAAATCGATCTCGCTCATGAGCGCATTCGGCGGTAATCGCAAAATGGCAAGCACCGAATCGGCGACATCCTGCGGTTGTAATATCTTTGAAGGGTCTTTTCCGCTGTGCGGCGAAAAGTCGGTGACCACAGATCCCGGACAGACAACCGAAACGCGTATATCATACTCACGGGCTTCAAGCATGAGGCACTTCGTAAAACCATTCAATGCCCATTTGGTCGCAGCGTAACCGGATCCTCCCTTAAAAAAATTTTTTCCTGCGAGCGATGAAATATTTATGATCGCACCCGATTTTTGATTTTTCATATGCGGCAATACTGCACGTGTGCAGAGAAATACACTGCGCATATTGATTGCAAACATGCGGTCAAAATCCTGCGTCGACAATTCATCGACGGGTGCAAATACACCCATTCCCGCATTGTTGATAAGGACGTCAATTTTCCCGAAATTTTCAAGCGTTTGAGAAATCAAGTGATCGACGGCTTGTCCTCGTGATACATCTGCAGGAACAATGAGTGCCTCACTGCCGAGTTTATTTACTTCCTCCGCTACTTTATCAAGATCGGATTTCGTTCGCGCCGCGAGAGCAACCTTCATCTTCTCTTTCGCAAACGACAGCGCAATTGCTTTTCCGATACCTTTACTCGCTCCCGTTATAATTGCTACTTGACCTTGTAAAGACATACATACCCTTTAATATTAATTCGCTTCGCTCATTGATTAAAAAACAACTATTCATCGGTCTATAAAACCCCTCCACTTCTACAAATCCCCCAGTCGAGGCCGTACCGTGATTTCCTCCATCATAACGTCTTCAGGTGAACGGAGTAAGGCAGCGACTATCTTTCCGATATCTTCAGGCCGCATCATCCGCTCCCCGTATTTTTTCCGAACACCTTCGGGCCACATTTCAGTATATGTAGCCCCCGGAATGATCGAAGTAACTTTTATTCCTTTATCTCTCACCTCTTCCCGTAACACATTAGTCAGTGCAAGAACACCGGCTTTGGAAGAAGCATACGCACCCGAATTCGTAAAGACTTTATTCACCGTTACCGAAATAATATTAATGATCCATCCCGTTTTTCTCCCGGTCATATACGGCAGTACCGCTTTCATCCCGTACATCACACCCTTTAAATTCACATCGATTATTTCGTCAAATTCATCAATCGATGTGTCCATAATCGGCTTGAATTGCGTTACCCCCGCATTATTAATGAGCACATCGATGGAACCGAATTTTTCGTTAATCAATTGAGCGGCATCGTTTACCATCTTAAATGAGGATACATCCACCGGCACTCTGAACAGTGAATCGCTGTATGCGGTAATGACCGATAATGAATCGAGGGACTCCCGGTTCCGGGCACTGATTGCGACTTTATGCCCCTCGCGTAATAATTCTTCGGCAATGGCTTTTCCGATACCTTTACCGGCGCCGGTCACCCATATGTTCATGATGACTCCTTTTTCCGTTAAAGCGCGGTGCGGCGGTCAATAAGATTGAGGAATTCCATACGTGTCTTCGGGTCTTCCTGGAAAACACCGAGCATGGCGCTCGTCGTGGCGAGAGAATTCTGTTTCTCAACGCCTCGCATCATCATGCACATGTGGCGCGCCTCTATAACTACCGCCACGCCGTCGGGTTGCAGCACGTCGTACAGCGTCTGTGCAATTTGCTGTGTTAAACGCTCCTGAACCTGGAGACGCTTTGCATACATATCTACAACACGCGGCAGTTTACTTAATCCGACTATTTTTCCGTTCGGAATGTATGCGACATGCGCGCGTCCGTAAAAGGGAAGCAGATGATGTTCACACAGACTGAAAACATCAATATCCCGCACGATCACCATTTCGTTATATTTTTCTTCGAACACGGCGCCGTTGAGAACCTGCTGAACATCCTGCCGGTATCCGGATGTCAGGAATTCCATCGCTCCGGCTACGCGGTGAGGCGTTTTAAGCAATCCTTCCCGTTCGGGATCCTCGCCAATCTCCAGCAGTATTGTATGTACCGCTTTTTCCAATGTATTATTTACAACCGCAGTTTCTTCCATGATCTTTTTATTGACCTCGATAATCTACATAGTTGTTTTGTGATTCAAATAATTTAACCGAATATAATTTGCCGTTCTCGATGTGCGGTTCAAGCCGCTCCCATATTTTTATTGCAATATTTTCCGCAGTCGGGATAACATCGCGCATAAAATCAACGTCGTAATTCAGGTGCTTATGATCGAGTTGTTCGATAACATATTCGTGAATTAATCGTTTTAATAGTTTCAAATCGATCACCATTCCCGTTTCCGGATCGGGTTCTCCCGCGACGGTTACTTCGACATCATAATTATGACCATGCCCGCTGGGGTTATTACATTTATCGTAAATGCGTCGGTTTTCCTCTTCACTGAGTTTCGGATTGTGAAGACGATGCGATGCGCTAAACTGTGCCCGTCTTGTAACGTATACCATCCTCTTTACCCTGAATCCTCCTTATTAATTTTCGTCCAACACCTGTGAAACTTCTTCAACGTGTCCGTTTACCATTACCTTCGGAAAAATATGAGCGATCCTTCCGCTTTCATCGATTACGTACGTCGTGCGCTCAATACCCATATATTCCTTTCCATACATTCTCCTCTTTTTCCATACATTGTATGCTTTGATCATCTCTTTGTTCTCGTCGCTTAAAAGCGGAAACTGTAAATTATATTTACCGGCAAACTTTTCATGCGATCGTACACTATCGGCACTCACCCCGACTACTTCTACGCCTTTCTTCCTCAAAACGCCAAGGTTTTCCTGAAAAGCACACGCTTCTTTCGTGCAACCCGAGGTGTTATCCTTCGGATAAAAATATAATACAAGTTTTTTACCTTTAAAATCTTTCAGCGACCGTACCGTACCGGTTTGATCCGGCAGCGAGAAATCCGGCGCTTTATCTCCTATCTTCAACGCTGGCATGTTTCATTACTCCAAAAATATTGTATAGTGGTGACGTCATTTCGAGAGTCGACGGATCCGCTTCTCATGAGTGCAATGCGTTCCGGATCTCATCGAAATTCGGTTGATCGCCCGGATTATCGGTTACCCATGAATACACGACCGTACCGGTTTCATCAAGCACGAACACCGAACGTTTGGCTACCGCATACCCTTTTACTCCCCAAAAATCTTCATGCACACCGCCGTATTTTCTTGAAGCATTCCGGGAGAAATCGCTGAGAACGGGAAAATTCAACTTATATTGTTCGGTAAACGCTTTATTTGCAGCGGGTCCGTCGACACTGATGCCGTATACCTGGCCGCCGAGTCGATTAAATTCCGAAAGCTGATCACGGAATGTACACATTTCTTTTGTACATCCACTGGTAAATGCGCCGGGGAAGAAGGCAAGCACGGCTTTTTTCCCGAGCACATCTTTTAATGTTACTTTCATTTTATTCGTATCGTACAACTCAAAATCGGGGGCTTTTTCCCCTTCCTGCAACGACATAATTGCTGCTCTCCCGAATTAGTTTCCTTTTTTCGCCGCTATCTTTAAAACAATCTGATATTGAATACTTTCATCGTCGGTGATACCACCCCGGAACTCAACTACCTCAAACCATCGCAGTTCGCTGAACCTATTCTTTGCTTCATGTACTGCGTTTTGAATTGCATCTTCATACGATTTTGATGAGACGCCGACAATCTCGAGCTTTTCATAATAGGTACTCACGATACAGTCCTTTCATTGATAATGAATGATTTGAGATTTAAGATTTCTTCGGAATAGCATCGTATCTCTTTTCTACTGCCGCCCAATCTATATTTTTCATGAACGCATCAATATACGCGCCGCGGTTGACGGCATAGTCGATAAAGTACGCATGTTCATACGTGTCGAGTGCGAGTATGGCTGTTGCATTCCACACCGGAAATGTATTTTGCGCATCGCCGAGATAGTTGAACAATGTTCCGGTGTCGTGATCGTATGCCAACCAGACCCATCCGCGTGCTGCAATGCCGGTTCCTTTAAGATCAGCCGCCCAGGCATCGAAGCTGCCGAAGTTCTCTTCGATATCGGCAAGGAGTTGTCCCTCCGGGCGTCCGCCTTTACCGCCGAGATGGTCGAAATAAATTTCGTGATTCTTCACACCGCCGATGGCGAATGTGAGTTCATGTTTTAATACGCGAATATCGCTATAGATCTGATTCCCTTTTCCGGGGTCGGCGGTTTTTAATAATCCGAGTATCTCGTTTGATTTGTTCACGTATCCCTGATACAGCTTAAAATGTTCTTCCATTGTTTTTCGTGAGATACCGTCCATTGTGAGCGTCGATTCTTTTAGCGGCTTTGCTTCGAATCGGTACTCGAGATTCGATCCTGTAGTAATGGATGATTCTGCTGCGAGTGATGAACCTGCAGCGAGCCCGCTCCCCGCTACACCGAGTGACAATGCCCCCAGTGCGGAAGTTTTCATGAAATCTCTGCGTCCAGTATAATTTGACATAGCACATCCTCCATTTGTAAGTAATGATTAAAGAAAAAGAAAAAGATCGAATGTATTATAACGATCAGAAGAGCTATAAAATTCCATGTACAGGTCAGGAATGAGGTAAAAAGGTTCTGCTTATGCGGAGAGGGAGGGATTACCTCCCCTTCGCTCCGGTGTTCCCTCTGTAAAAAGAAACCCTATCGATTCTCGCTCAACATTAGTACATTAGGGTAACTATAGTGTCTCGCGGAGAGGGAGGGATTCGAACCCCCGATACCACGAAGGGTATACCGCATTTCGAGTGCGGCGCGTTCAACCAGGCTCTGCCACCTCTCCGATTAAACACATTAATATATGAAAATAATCCAATACATTCAAAAATCAAACAATCTTCCCATGCAACCAACCCTCTATCCACCCTATCTTATCCTGATACTGTTCCTTATCCGGCATTCGCCGATCCATCCGCGGGTGCGGCAATTCAAAAAACGATCCCTCACCTTTTAATGCCTCTTCACCGCCGGTTTCGATGTAGCAGTACCCCTTTCCGTCGAACTCATCATGCCCGGTTTCTCCTTTAATGGCCGCTGCAATTTGTTTTGCGGCAATAATTCCGTGAGATGCGGCAAACACGCCCGCTTTCGGCAGCACGAGCGGTTTATCGGGTTTATATCGACCCGGAAGCGGTACTACTGTATTATCTCCAATTGCATAAAGGGGAATATTACTTTTTTGAGATGTAACTTTCATTGTTTTCGGATCAACCGGTATCCAACCGCTATCGTTGCAAAGCCCGGCCTTTAAAATGACCTCCGGCACCTGATGAGGAGGAACCGCAATGAGCACTTCATACCTTTTTTCGCTGCCGTCATTAAAGGTAATGGTTCGGCGCTTTTCATCTATCGATTCGGTTTGTTTCAACGGATGATAGCCGATGTTACGTTCTTCAATCATACCGCGTACAAAAGAACTTATTTCCGGCCCTGCGGTCGACATCGGACCGGGTTCCACCGTATATATCGATATAGAAATTTGATCGCGGACATTGAGACGCGTATAATGATGATCGAGCATTAATGCAGCTTCGTATGGTGCGGGAGGACACTTAAACGGAATGCGCGGAATGAGAAAAACGATGTCTCCCTTTGTAAACTCCTGCAATTCAACCTGAAGTCTCATCGCATCGCCGACGGTATAAAATGTATGTGCTGCGCTGTCAAGTCCGGGGATCGCTCCCATATTCAAATCCGCACCCAATGCAATGATCATAAAATCACCGCGATATCCGCCACGGCTTGTTTCCACTTCACCGCTTTTACTATCGATCGTGTGAATATCGGATTCTACAAATGCAACATTTTGTGGAAGTATCTTTTCCCGTTGAGCGGTTATTTCCCCGGCATTTTTTGTACCGAGCATTACCCATGTTTTGGTTGCACCGACGATGAAGTAAGGTGATTTATCAACGAGGATAATTTTATGTTCGAGCGGCAAAAGAGAGCGGAGTGTATGTGCCGCCGCCATTCCGCCGAATCCACCGCCGAGTATAAGGGTGGTAGTAGAGTTCACGTATTCACTCCAATATTACACATAAGATGAATAGAATCTCATTTTCTGAATCTCAGCCACTTCCACCGTATTGAGCGCCGCGAAATTCCGTTGAGTGTATAGTCCGTTCCACGCGCAATCGCATCTGCCGCATTTAATCCGCTTCTTATCGCAGGACCGATTCCCTCTCCCATATCGGTGGTTGCAAGTCCTGCGGCATCGCCGATGAGAAAAATGTTCCCCTGCCGCAGCGCGGCCGATCCATTCCGGAGATAGTAGCTGTGTCCTTTCGGATTATAATCATGTCCGGGTGTTAATTTTTTTTCCTTCAATTTATTCACAAACATTTCCCAATGCCTGTTGATGGAATCGCGACGCTTCTTTAAACCGGCTGCTTTCCCTCCAATACCGACATTGAGGTAGCCATTTCCCTTCGGAACATACCACGCATATCCGGGCAGATCGTTTTCCATAACCCACAGATAACAATTTGCATCGGAGTAATCGTACGGGAATTCTTCTTCCTGCGTCACTATGAGGTTTTCATCCATCCGTACCTTCGATCCTTTAAAAAAAGTTTTATACACGGGACACCCGGTACCTCCCGCACCGATCAGATATGTACATGAATAGGCGCCATCTATTATGAATTCACCTCTGTCTTTTTCAATCTGTCTGACGTTATGAGTTTCCACAGGTACTCCCGAACGTTTCAGAAGCCAGTAATCGAATTCATATCTGCGAATCGAATATTGTAATGTCGGGACTTTAAATCGCAACATGCGGAATTTCACATGCATTTTCCTCAACGCGATTATACCATGCGGATATTCAGATGGACTTATTTCGAGGTCTTCAAGGACTTCGGGGGTAATCCATCCGGCACATAGTTTTTCACGCGGAAATACCGCACGGTCCAGTATACGGCAATCTATGTTATGCCGCTTCAATCGCCACGCGCAGGACGATCCTGCGGGTCCGCCGCCGATTATGATAACCTGTTTTTTTATCATTTAGTTTTTTGCATATGCATTACAACATAAAACTATCTTCCACGGCACGGGACAGCGTCCCGCGTTACATTTAACTTATTCTGCAACACGGTTGTTTGGTTCCGGGTTTCGTCATCACGATTTGCCAGAGCTGCGTACCACGCGACCGGAATCCGCCTGCGGAGCTGAGCAGATAATACCGCCACATGCGGCGAAAGCGTTCGTCGTAGTTATGCTTTAAATCATCCCGCGCATTCTCGAAATTACGGTACCACGCCATCAATGTTTTATCATAATCCGGACCGAAATTATGCCAGTCTTCCATTACGAACAATCCTTCCATTGTAGAACCGAGTTGTGCAATCGAGGGAAGCATACTGTTCGGAAAGATATATTTTCCCGTCCATGGATTTGTGGTTGTCGTGGTTTTGTTGCCGCCGATTGTATGAACAAACGCGATGCCGTCGTCTCTTAAACAGCGGTCGGCTACTTCCATATAGGTACGGTAGTTCCGGTATCCGACATGTTCCATGATTCCAATCGATACCACCGCGTCGTAGATTCCCGAGACATCCCGGTAATCCTGTAATCTCAGCTCGACGGGTAATCCCTTACAAAGCTCCATGCCGAGCTCAACCTGCTTTTTTGAAACGGTTACACCGATCACCTCGGCGCCGTATTTTTCCGCTGCATACTTTGCAAAGCTTCCCCAGCCGCATCCCAACTCGAGGATACGCATGCCGGGTTTGATATTAATTTTTTTACACACAAGATCGAGCTTGGCTTCCTGTGCTTCGTCGAGGTTGCCTGCGTTCTTCCAGTATGCACATGTATAGTTCATGCGTTTATCGAGCATGGCACGATACAAATCATTACCAAGATCGTAGTGCCGCTGACCGACCTGAAACGATCGCGTGTGTTTTTGTAAGTTGAACAGCCGCGACCGCAGATAATATAACTTTATCCGCCAGCTCCCCCTTACCTTCTGTTCGAGATCAGCCCGGAGTATCTTGTCGATTAATGCATCTAT
>PWJF01000423.1 GCA_003560935.1 Ignavibacteriales bacterium | reverse complement strand
TCCCGATCATGCATTTGCCGACACGCACACCGTTGCAATCGGTATCGATAACCGTATCGGTCCGCGAAATGTACCGACCCTTGTTAACCGGGCTTACGGTCGAATGTTTTCATGGGATGGTAACGCGGAATCTCTTGAAAAACAGGTTCTCCTTCCGATATCCAACCCGCTTGAAATGGATATGGATGTGGATGTGCTTGTCGAACGGCTAAAAACTATCCCCGAATACAAAAAAGCGTTCCGGCGAACGTATGATTCCGATGTTTCGATCGAAGGCATTTCGTTTGCTCTTTCTACGTTTATTCGCACATTGCTCTCAGGCAATTCGCCGTTCGACCGGTATATTTTCGGTGAACAAGATGCGCTCTCATCTTCGGCACAACGGGGTTTGCAATTATTCCGCGGGAAAGCCCGCTGCATCGACTGCCACGTCGGACCGAATTTTACCGACGAACAATTCCATAATACCGGCGTAGCGTTTTCCGATTCGATGTTTACCGATAAAGGCAGGTATCTGGTAACGGGAAACGAAGAGGATACCGGTGCATTTAAAACGCCGACGCTCCGTGAGATCGAACATACGGCACCGTACATGCATAACGGTTCCATAGAGACGCTGGAGCAAGTGATCGAGTTTTATAACCGGGGCGGGAATCCGAATCCATATCTGTCCGATGATATTCTTCCGTTGCAGTTGACGGATAAAGAGAAGCGCGATCTAATTAATTTTCTGCGATCGTTATCCGGAGACGTACAATGAGGAGTGAATGATATCTTGGGGCGCAAAGTTGAGACGCTCATTGACGGATATAAAGAAGAGGGGTAGTATGATGTAGTATTCGATGACGGACACTTCTCGAACGGTATATACGTGTATCAAATCCGTGCCGGTGATTTTGTGGAGACGAAACGGCTTATGCGGGTGAAATAATTTCTCCATTACGGCACCTCTGATACATATATGTATTATATAGAAGAGTGCTCTACTCCAAAATGCATTGTTTTTACCTACCAGATAGCGGCAGAGCATGGATTCATTGTAAATGTAGTACCGAATCAGTCCCGCTGATGTGCTTTTCTTGGCATTCTGATTCGATGACATAACATTATACTGTACATCCAATGTAAACAGGCATAGAGAGGTGAAAATGCAGATTTCTCGCTTATTGCTAACGCCGGGCATATCTTGACCGGAACGGAATCGCACACGGCGCAGATAAGGAATATGTGTTTTATGAAACCGTAAAATAAACTAACTATCCAGGGAGGATATCATGAAATCATGTTACCGGAACCTTTTAACCAATTTCACGACACGCTCGCTGCTCATGCTGCTGTTGTTGGTTACATTCGTCAGCAGCTTGAGCTACGGCTCGGAAAGAGATCGTGAACGGAGAATAATGCGTCCATCTGAAATGAGAGCTCATATAGAATCTGCGCCTTATAAAGCTCACCCAAACGAGGTTTTAAGAGCGCGCCAACTGCCAGAACATCAGCTGATTCAATTTGCAAAAATTTCGACCACTGAAGAGCTTTATTATCTCATGCAGCGATTTGCATTTGGGGTATGGCAGGATGCAGAGCGCGTAATTTTTTTCTTTGACGATTCGGGGAGAATTGTTGTAGATTTGCTTCAGCTATATATTAACAATGAGTGGGTGGATGATGATCGATTTATATACGAGTATGAGGGTGATAGCCCCTATCCCTCTGTTGTCACATGGCAGGAATGGGATGCTAACGAATCAGATTGGGTTAACCTTGAGCGGGATCTTCTTGTATTCGATGAACATGGACGTGAGACGGAAATAATAATTGAATTATGGGATGACGAAGGTAATGAGTGGATCGCATATGATAGGACGGTCATTACCTATACAGAAGATGGTAACTATCTGGAAATACTCAGCTATTATTGGGGATTTGACGATTGGGAACTCGATTACCGGGTGCGGTGGATTTACGAGGATGGTCGTTTAGTCCAGGAGATTGAAGAATATTGGGACGGGGAAGAATGGTGGGTAGATTTTCGAATCCTATACGAATATGATGACCAAGGAAACAATATAGCTGAATTATATCAGTATTATGATGATTTCGAAGAGGAATGGGTCAATGATGCTCGGTACCTTTATTCTCATAATACCGAAGGGAATCAGACCGAATCTGTCTATCAGTGGTGGGATGAGGATGAGGAAGTATGGAAGAACCTTACCAGAACGACCTCGGAATATGATAATCGTAATAATCATATACGGGACACATATTATGCATGGGGAGGCGAAGATTGGATCCCATCAATTCGCATGAGTATGCATTACGATCAAAACGATGAACTACAAATGATTGTATTTGAAGGTTGGATTAATGAGGAATGGCGATATGAAGAGAGGTATCTTTTCGGCGGATTCGATCCGACATATGTCGTGGTGGATGAGGGATTGCCCCAGCGGTTCGAGCTGATGCAGAACTATCCGAATCCATTCAATCCTTCGACAACCATACGATTTTCAATCCCCGAACAATCGGGTGTCTCACTGACGGTGTATGATGTATTAGGGAGAAAGATCGCAGTACTTATTGACGACGAAATGAATGCAGGAACATATGCACATGTTTTCGATGCAAGCCGGCTTGCAAGCGGTGTGTATCTGTATCAGCTACGAACTGGAGAATATATAGAGATGAAACGTCTCATTTTAATGAAGTAGGTAAATTTCTTGGTCTAATTGAATCTCCGGAGGGTTGTATCTCATAATAACCCTCCGGAGTATTTAATGAGAGTGCAATGATTCTATTGAGCTGCAAAAATCTAATGAAAAAACAAGGAGCATACTTACTTACCATTCTTGCAGTTTTTACAGGTGGTATGATTTATGTTCTCTGGCGACAGGATACGGTCAGATTTTTTGGCTGGCTGGATGCAATCGGGTTGTACCCTCCTGCGGAAACCATTCGCGCATACACATTACTGCTCTATCCGGTTATTCCCGAATGGATAATCTACTCTCTACCCAATGGATTATGGGCGCTCGCCTACGCATTGATAATAGTGTATCTGTGGAGGAACAGTAATTCCGTTATTAAATATTTCTGGTATGCGACGATACCGATGTTAGGTATAGGATGGGAGATGCTGCAGTACTTCGGGCTGATTACAGGGATCTTTTGTTATAATGACCTGCTTCTGTCCTGCGCCGGTGTTGGGCTTGGTACTATACTTGGTTTAAAATATAATAGGGAGGCAGTCAAATGAGAAACTCGAATCTGTTATCATTTATTTCGGTTGTTTTATTGGTGCTTTTTATTATAATGGCAATTGGTAGTGAGTTTACTGCTGAGGGTTTAGCGGGATTATATGTCACTTTAGAATATGCAATTGTGATAATTGCATATAGGATCGGTCCCGCTAAACCGATCTATCAAAATACAATTACTAACGCTACACAAATAATCGCCATGCACCTTGCGTATCAAGATACAATTACCGCTGCTACTCAAATAAGCGAATCTACCCTTGATTCATACGGAAGACTTCACGGAGTTAAGGAAGCGTCAATTGGTATTGGTATGAGTGAATCATTGGAAGAGATTGATGTAACCGGATTTCATACGATTACCGGGCTATACGAGCATGGCATGCGGCATGGATGGCATGAATATTATGATCCGGATGTCTCACTGTATCAAACAATCTACTATGAGCAAGGGAGAAGAGTAACAGAGCCGGATCAAAACAAACCGGTCATGCATTATTCAGTTTCTCAATCGAATGTTTTAAGTTACGATATTCTTCTGCATGAGAGTCCGTGGTTTATGTTTAAAATGTTGGCGTACGGGGTCGAGCCCGATCAGATCGAGGATTTTCTGTCATCTCTTCAATCCCGCCTTATCTTTTACGCTCCATGGAGTGAATCCGAGTTCACCAATGCGTTTCGGGATGCGGTCGAAGATGTGCGGGCAAACGATACACTCACGGTACGATATTACGAATTCATCTCAGCCCTGGAAGGGCTGTTACATTTAAGAAATTTTGAACTTCGCCTTGCAGTTGTCGACCGGTACTTTGGCAAAGGAGAATCAACGTACGAAATTATTCAAGAATACTATCCAGGTTTTCTCGAACAACTACTCGCGTTTCTCAACGAAGATGCGGTAAAATCGTTCACCGATGACCTTGATGAAAGAATGGATAATGAGGAACCGGTCGATTTCGAAGATCCCGCGCATATCCAAATAATCGATGAAAGAATGGTGGCTATCGTTAATGAAATGTTTGAATCTTCTGATCACCTATATACGCTGTTGGTAATCCAGACGATGATAACAGACATGGTCTTCGAGGCAAATCCCGTCCACGAAGCGCTCAAAGCCGCGTACTTCACAACATCGGTCGATGATGATGGAAGGGATAATACACAACTTCCCACTCGGGTATCTCTCGAGCAAAATTACCCGAATCCATTTAATCCGACGACAAATATCCGGTACTCGATAGCCGAGACAACGCCCGTACAGTTAATCATATATGACACCGTCGGAAAGGAAGTGGCAGTTCTCGTCGACAAAGTAAAAAATCCCGGGATGTATGTAGTAATATTCGATGCATCGCATTTATCAAGCGGGGTATACCTGTATCAGCTCCGGGCAGGGGAGCATGTTGATACAAAGCGGTTAGTGCTCGTGAAATAACGGCAAGGTGGGGTCCACTTGGTCTTCACCTGAGCGAGAACCGTACAACTAAACTATTAAATGGAGGAATACAATCATGCTCCGATCATCTATTTTCATTGTCTTGTTTGTAATTTCTTTCACGTTCGGAAAAACCACCAGCCAAATACCGCCGGAACAAATCGTTCCTTTACCCGACTTTGCCGAGTATCAACCGGAATTCAGTCAGATGATGCAGGGGATGATAAAAGAATTGGGAGGTAGAGAGGAAGAGAATTGGGGGACCGGCATGGAAATCCTCTATTATGAATCAGTCGATGCAGATGTACACGTCTATACGACATCACTTTCGATCGATGATGTGAGAGCAAAGTATTTCGATCTGTTTGTCGAAGACTTGATGGCACAAGGCGCCCCGCCCGAAGCAGTGCCTCAGTTTAAACAGTTTCTCGAAGATGAAGTTATCGAAGAGATAGAATCGGACCCGATGGTACACGTAGATCCCGATATGCTGGAAGCGTATTATCGGGAAGCAGGCGCTGAAACGGCATTGCAATGGCTTGAATGTTATCGAAAGCTCCATCCCGAATTACTGAAAAAAAGAAGCCGGACATTCGAGATAGAAATGGACGAACGCCGGTTTCGTCGAAGAGATGCCGGTGAACCGTTAACGAATTTTACCATTGTGGAAGTTGAGGTTCAACAACCATTTATAAATCCGGTTGTTTGTGAGTTGGTAGATGGGACGGCGATCACGTATGTGATATATAAAATGGTCGCTTCGGTGGAGTGAGAGTAAAAATGGGTGAATATGTTGCCGATAGAAAGCACGATGCCGGATACCGGGATATCTGATGGTTATTTCTTTCAATGATAATGGGGTAAAAATGCTTTAAAAGGGGTATCATTCGCAATTATTTATGTTTCCCAAAAAAGTATTGACATTTCAATATATTGTTTGTATAATTGCAGACCGCAAATGCGGTGCTTAATACAATATTAACAACAACATAATAAAAGGGGAAAAACCATGAAGCGATTTATTGCGTTGTGTGTCATAGCGATTGTATGTGTGACTCTGGGGGCAGGTGTTTCTCATGCACAATTGCTTCAATACGGTCTTAAAGCCGGATTGAATATCGCAAGTCTCAGTGGAGATGAGGTCGATGATCTTGATTCCAGAATGGGGCTGGCTGTCGGTGGGTATCTATCCGTACCGGTCGCCCCGTCATTTTCAATTCAGCCTGAGTTACTGTATTCTATGAAAGGTGCATCTGACAGTTTTGCGGGCGTGGATGTAACGCTTAAACTGGATTACCTGGAAATTCCCGTTCTTGCAAAATATACGTTTGGATTACCCGGCGCTCCGGTAAAGCCGAGTATTTTCGCAGGCCCCGCCCTCGGGTTGAAACTCAGCAGTAAGGTGAAAGTAGAAGGATTCGGTGAGTCGGAGGAAGAGGACCTGGAGGATGTGAAGGATACAGATTTTGGATTAGTATTTGGTGCAGGACTTGCGTTTAATCTCGGCTCCAATTCGGTTGGAGTGGATGTGAGGTACAATCTTGGTCTCACCTCAATCGATGATACCGGAGAAGGGTTCGATGTGAAGAACAATGTAATTTCTCTTATGGTATCGTTTGGTTTTTAATTTCTTTTCACTCAATGTGCGATGCGAAACGTGTTTGCATCGCACATTTTTTTGTCTCACCTCCTGAACAACTCTACAAGTGTCAAGCTGATCTGTGGTACATAGGTTATCAGTATTAGTGCTATGAGCATGATAACCGTAAACGGTACCGTTGACATGATAACATGTCCGATACGTTTCTGAAAAATGCTCGAAGATACGTACAGATTCAAACCGAGCGGGGGAGTGAGATATCCGATCTCCATATTTACTATAAATATTATGGCAAAGTGGACGGGGTGAATCCCGAATTCAACGGCAATCGGACCGAGCAGCGGGCCGACGATGAGTATCGCCGACATGATGTCCATAAAACAGCCGAGTATAAGCAGAAAGATATTTACAAGTATAAGAAACAGTATCTTTGAATCGACAAAGTTCGTCAGCCATTCCGCGGCATGGAACGGAATTCGTTCAAGTGCGAGGAATTGATTAAAGCTGATCGCAATGACGATAATCAAAAAGAGTGTACCCATGACTATCGAACCCTGGATGAAAATACCGGGGATCTGCGATATCTTTAACTCGCGATGAATGAATACTTCAACGACAAATGCATACACTACAGCAACAGCCGCCGCTTCTGTTGGTGTAAAAAATCCGCCGTAAATTCCACCGAGTATCAGAACGGGAAGGAACAGCGCCCAGATTCCCTGACTGAAGGCGCGGAAGAATTTTTTCGGTTCGAACTGTTCACGGTAATGACGCCGTTGAGTGATAACTGCATATACCGCAAATAACAAACCGATCAGAAGGCCCGGCAGTATGCCGGCGATAAATAGATCCGCTACCGATATGGGTGCGATAGACGTTGAGACGACTATCGCATATATGATCATCGGAATGCTCGGCGGAATCAATATACCGAGCGAACCGGCGGAGGTGATTAAACCTATCGAGAAATTTTCCTTATACTGTTCTTTCATTAGAGCGGGAAACATCATCGTTCCGATGGCAATAACGGTGACCGGCGAGGAACCGGATATTGCCGCAAAGAAAAGACATGCAAAAATTGCGGTGACGGCAAGTCCGCCCGGCATCCATCCCACCAGCGATTTTGCAACCTCGACCAAGCGCCGTGCAATACTCCCGCTCGTCATTATCTGACCGGCAATAATAAAAAACGGTATAGCAAGCAATACGTCTTTATTAACCGCATTAAACATATCGGCGATCATTTCGGTGAGAATGCCGTCGCCGAGGAAGTATAAACAACCGAGCGTGATGATGCCAAGAACGGTGAAAAGCGGTGTTCCAAGGATTATACAGATTAATGCGACCAGTACAATTACATATCCCATGTAAATTACTTTGTCTTCGGTTTAGGAACTGGTTCGGTAACTGCGGCAGGGACATCTCCCCCGCCGATTGCCGTTAAATCTTTTCGTAAAACTCGTAAACCCAATCCGAAAAAACGAATCGCGATTACAAACAAACTGACGGGAATGATTATCTGTACGTACCAGAGCGGTATTCGCAACACGATGGATCGCTCTTCGAACATCCTCGTTTCCATTACATACTGCCAGCCGAGATATGCGACGAACAGTGTCAATACTACAACAAGTATGGCGACGGAAAATGAGACATATCGAAGCGTATTTGGCGGGAAAAGTTTTTCAGGTATCCCGACAACAAGATGCCGGTTCGCACGTGTTGCAAGCGATGCACCGATAAATCCGACCCAGATCATCAGGAACATCGCAAGTTCCTTTGCCCACACGAAACCGGAAGCGAAAAACTCACGCAGAAAGAAATCAAAAAATACTATAAGGCACATCACCGCAAGGGCGGTTACAAGAAATGTTTTTTCAATCCACGCAAGTCCTTCATCGACTATGTGGAATACACGTCTCACCGTTCGGCGCGCTGCTCGCGGTATTCGGTGAGAGCTGTCTGCATGCGGTCGAATAAATCGATCCCGACTTCATCCCGGAATTTGTTATGTAACGGACCCATTGCCTTTGCAAATTCCCGGCGCTGCTCTTCATTCAACCTGTGTACTGTAACTCCTTCTACTTCGAGAAGTTCGTGTAATTCAGGTTCGATTGCGCGTACACCTGTGCGCCCGGTTTCTGCTTCTGCTTTCGGATTTCCGAGTATGATCTCCTGGAGATCGGGAGGTAATGTATCCCAGAAACTTTTACTGAATATGATGGCAGCCGCTTGATACATGTGACCCGAGAGAACGAAATGGTCGATTGCCTGATACCATCCGGTCGCGCTTGCATATAATGTCGACTGATCGAATCCATCGACAAGACCGGTCTGGAGGGCACTCATCACTTCGGTTGTTGATATCGGTACCGGTTGCGCTCCCCACGCGCGCCACATATCGAGATGGAGAGAGCTTTCCTGTGAGCGCACTTTAAATCCGCGAAGATCACCGGGTGTGAGGATCGGTCTGCGTTTGCTTCCGAAGTGCCGCCATCCGTTCTCGTTCCAGCTATGTAGAATGAGATTTCGTTTTGACATCAGTTCGGAAAACGGTTCGAACAATATCTCATCAAGAATGTAATCGACTTCATCATCATCTAAAAAGAGGTAGGGGAATTCGAGTAATTGCAGTTCTGGTACGATCGATGTAATCGCGCCGACACTGCCGCCCCACGCCTGTATCCTCCCTCGCTGCATGCTGCGCAGCGTTTCGATCTCGCCGCCGAGTTGTCCACCGAGATACGGAACAAAACGTATCCGCCCGTCGCTTTCCCGTTCTATACGTTCCTTTAATGCCATTGCCTGATCCGACCACGGTGTACCGTCCGGAGC
>PWJF01000276.1 GCA_003560935.1 Ignavibacteriales bacterium | reverse complement strand
GGCATCGATATGAACCGGGATGCACTTGCACTTCGCACACCGGAGGCGAGCATTCTGAAATCAGTGCGGGATACATACAACACACAATGGGCATATTCACTTCACGATCAGGAGCCTCGCTATACGGTTGGCGGAACGGGAAAAGCAGCCGGCATATCATTACTCGCTGCGGCAAGTGACTGGGAATTATCGGTCACCGATATCCGCCGCGATACCATGCGGTTGGCATCGTGTATCGCCGGGTATGTTCAGAGAATTATTCCGGGGCAGATCGGCCGATTTGACGATGCATACGAACCCCGTGCATTCGGCGATACACTTCACGCATGGGGAACCCGCAGTGTACTGATCGAGTCGGGGTACATACCGCGCGACAGGCATAAAGAAACTATTCGCAAAGCCAACGCCATTGCAATCCTCGGCTCTCTCTATCATCTTGCTAACAACAGGTTACCGTCCGATGACGTGTATCAAACCATACAGGTCAACCGGAAATATTATTCAGAGTACATTTTTAAAAATGCTGCAATTACCATTAACGGCACACATGCGGAAAATCAGGATGTGGCATTTCATATTGAGCATGATCCTGACATACACTCTCAAACGGTTTATTTTAAACTATATCTAACCGAACTGGGCGATTGTGCACCGTATGCTGGATCATATATCTTCGAAGGAACCAACCTGCAGATACATTTTTCGGTCGATCAGTCCGTTACCTCCGGATTACCCAAAGTAGATGATAGCGCCAATTGTGAGATTAGAGGTGCAGGTAAACGGATTGTCATTAAAGACGGCGTCCCCACCGGAGAACCGGAGAAAATCTTTAGTAATCTACTCATATGAGCAAATACGGAATGTGCTTGCTAGAAAAGATTAATTTTTGTATTATAGTTCAGTTAAAATGCAATTTTTACGATATTGGCATAAATAGACGTTCCTGCGCCGGGGACATAACCGAAATCCCGTCCACAATATATCAATTACATGCTCTTTGCGTCTCCTACAAATAATCGTGATACGGAGCAAAAGCACGAGGATTTCCAGCGCGAAGCTATTCCGCACATGGATATTCTGTATAATTATGCGCTTCGGCTGACAGGGAATACTGAAGATGCAAACGATCTGCTTCAGGAGACATTCCTGAAAGCATACCGATTCTGGGATAAGTTTGAGCAGGGAACCAATTGCAGAGCATGGCTGTTTCGAATAATGCGTAACTCGTATATCAACCGCTATCGAAAGGCGGTAAAAACTCCTGAACACGTCGATTACAATGAAATCAAGGAGTTTTATAATACTATTCGTGAACAATCTACTGATGCTAATGATCTGTCCGAGCGGTTGTACGGTCAACTATTAGATGATCAGGTTACGACAGCAATAACCGATTTACCGGAGGAATTCAGGACTGTTGTTATTCTTTGTGATATCGAAGGTTTTACCTATGAAGAAGCTGCTGAATTTGTCGATTGCCCGATCGGTACGATTCGTTCACGATTACATCGGGGTAGAAAACTCCTGCGCGATAAACTTTTTAAATACGCCCATGAGCGAGGTTATGAGGTAAACGATTAGAGATCTGTGAATGTAACCATGAACGAATGCCAAAAAACTCAGCAATATATCACCGACGCGGTTGATAACCGTCTCAGCGAAGTCGATCGAAACTTCTTTGAAGAGCACATCGAAAAGTGCCCGTCGTGTCGTAACGACTTCGAACTTGATGCTCTCACAAAAGATTTCGTCAAAACCAAAATCACCCGACATACAACTCCCGATAGCGTGGCAATGCGCATCAAGCAGGAGATTGAGAAACAGGTTGCATCAGAGCAACGCACAACCAGCATCTTTACCCGATATCCTCTTGCACGTGCAGCTATGATAGCAATGGTTGTGTTTGGTGCGGCATTTATAATCTATCTGTTGAATTCACCCGACCTGCAGAACACCGTGCAAGCCGCTAACATGATGGATCAATCCATCGAGAATTATGATCTGTTTCTTGCGGGTACGATTCAACCTCAACAGTTCGGGCAGAGTGTCGATGAGTTACGAGAGTACTTCAGGGAGCGTGTTGACTTTCCCGTTGTATTAAAACCGGTAAAGGAATGTGAGTGGGTTGGCGGTGTGCTTTCGGATTACAATGGATTGTCTCTTGCCCATTTAGTATATAAAATGCCTACGGGAATCGTATATGTGTACCAGGCAAATTGGAAAGAAGTCCGCAAAGGAAACAAGATATCCCTATCCAACGGTGCAATCACGTCACTGAGCCAGACAGGATGGTATGTGAACGGCAGCCATGATAAGTATAGCGTCGTGATGTGGTTATACAACAACGAAACCGTCTGCACCGCCGTTTCATCGATGGAAAAATCAGAATTAAAAGAAATGTTTTCAACTGAAACTCAAAAATATTAAATACTATTGCTCACATGAATACACGAATGACAAGTTTAACGATTCGAATTACCGTAACGATCGCCGCGCTGACGGCGATATTTTTTATCTACTCATATCAAACACCGGCGGCGGACGATTCCATATCACCGACCGGAAACGTTGCCGTTATAACAGAGACCGGTGAATCGGGAAAATCGAATGTAGACTTTTCATGGAAAGATGCCGAAGGAAACACAGCATCGCTCAACGACCTTCGCGGGAAAGTTGTACTGATCAATTTCTGGGCTACATGGTGTGCCCCGTGCCGGAAAGAAATTCCAGAGCTTATCGAGATCAATAACGAATTGAACGACGATGCCTTTACGCTGATCGGGATTTCCGTTGACGAAGCATCCGATATAAATAAAGTCGATATGTTCATTAAAGAGCAGAATATCAATTATGTCAATGTTCTCGACGACGGGCGGCTTACGAGGCAATTCGGCAGTATCCGGGCAATACCAACTACCATAATTATAGATAAGGAAGGTACCGTTCGGGAAACGATCGTCGGTGTGCGCACCAAAGATCAGTTCATGGAGATAATTAAACAATATTTGTAAAAAATAACAGGCCGGGATGGCATTGCTCAATATGTGCAGACCATCCCGTCCCAGATTACCCCCTTTCATCATCCCTTCCATAAATCCGATTAGTCAATGACACAAAAACAAACACCTATTTCTGAAGTCGGTGAGTTCGGTCTCATCGAACGATTGAAGAAAAAATGCAATGAGTTGCGCTTATCCGCGAACGTCACAAGCCAGATAATACTCGGCATCGATGACGATACCGCCGTTACACGACCCTCTCCGGGAATGCTGCAGCTTACCACGTCGGACCTGCTTATCGAAGGCGTTCACTTCGATCTAACCTATACATCAATGAAACACCTCGGGTGGAAATTGATGGTCGTCAATCTGAGCGACATCGCAGCAATGGGCGGCGTCCCGGTTCATGCAATTATTACAGTTGCGCTGCCGGCAAAGATCACCGTCGAAATGGTTGATGATCTCTACGATGGAATTCTACAAGCCGCTCAAACGTACGGTTGCGCAATTATAGGAGGGGATACAAATACCTCGATCGGCAACACGATGGTTTCGGCAACCATAACCGGTGAAGTCCCGGACCGGTTTTTAAAACGGCGCAACGGCGCGAAACCGGGGGACCTTATTTGTGTAAGCGGCAACCTCGGATTATCACACGCAGGATTGAAAGTGCTCCTGCGGGAAAAAAAACGTTTTCTCGAATCCCGACAACCGGACGGATTTGATTCGCAGCTTGGTGAATACACCCATGCTGTCACAAAACATCTTGCACCGAAAGCACGATTCGATGTAGCGATGACCGCGGCTCAAAAGGAATGGGTTCACGCGATGATCGATATCAGCGATGGTCTTACATCGGATCTTCGCCATATCTGTCAACAAAGCAATGCCGGAGCAATCATCTACGAAGAAAAGATCCCTTTCGATCCGTTAGTCGTACAGGTTGCCGGTGAATTTAACGAATCGGCGCTGGAGTATGCGTTGTTCGGAGGAGAAGAATACGAGTTGTTATTCACCGTTGATCCGGAACATAAAAATGAACTTTCGAAGCATTTGCCGGATATCAGTGTCGTGGGAGAAATAACGGAGGAAAAAGATACTATTACCCTGGTTCAGGAGGACGGATCGATAAAAAAGCTCATGTCCGGCGGATACGATCACTTCAGACAGTGAACCGGCTATAAACCGTAAAACAATCTCTCCGCAAGCTCCGACGGCAAACCTTCGCTATACATCTTATCAGCCGTTTTTTCAACGGCATACGGGAGACGGATATTCTCATAGGTAAGTGTTTCCGTATCGAACAAACCAAAACTCAGTTTTGGATTCCGGTCGCGGGGCTGACCGATGCTTCCGACATTGATAAGCCGCTTCTCGTGATTCGTCCCATTGTTCGTTGAGAAAACGGCGGGGCGATGAGAATGCCCGACAAAACATACGGGTGTATCGAAATGATGAAACGCCAATTCAGCATCGAGACTCGTCATGATATAATGCCATTCTTCCGGATCATGGGGAGATGCATGTACGAGCATCGCATTATCTATGGATGATTTTATCGGTAGCTGTATCAGAAATTCTTTCGAGGCGGGATTAAGACGGTCGTGTGTCCATATAGCAGCTTCGCGAGCGAGCTGGTTCATGTATATCGTTTCCATCAAATCGACTGCGGCTGCGTCATGATTCCCTTTGACCGTGAGCAGACAGTGTCTTCGTACCAGTTCGATACACTCGTTAGGGTTCGGTCCGTAACCGACAACGTCACCCAGACATACGATGCCATCGACATCCAGCGTGTCTATATGTTCAAGGGCTGCCTGAAGTGCTTCCAGATTACCGTGTATATCGGATATTATTGCATAGTGCATAAGCTTTACAATATTTTAATAATTATTATTAAAAACAATACATAAATCAAATTATATTTATACCCGCAGAAAAAAACACAGGGTCCGGAGGCGGCTATCATTTGCTATACCTCCCGATTCTTAGTATATTTATTGTTTATCAACAGATTTCCACAATTTTTCCTTACTTTGCTATGAATTTTGATTTGACCAAAGAGCAAGAGCAAGACGATATAATCAAATCTACGTCGATGATTCCGAACGAACTGCCGGTACTCCCGCTCCGTGATGTGGTGCTTTATCCATTTATGATTTTTCCCGTACTTGTGGGCAGAGAATCCTCACTAAAAGCCGCATATAAAGCACTCGACCAGGAAAAATTCATCTTTATAACGGCGCAAAAGGACCCGACGGTAGAGGAACCGGGTATTGACGATGTTTATCACGAAGGCACCGTGGCGCGCATTGTGCAAATCCTTAAACTTCCGAACGGGTTGATTAAAATCCTTGTTGACGGGACGGTGCAGGCACATGCGAAGAAGTTCAGGCAGGATGAAGAATACATGGAAGTAGAAATCGAGATCATTCAGCAGGAATATAGGGAAACCACCGAACTTGATGCGCACATGCGCCATCTATCGAACCTTTTCATCGACTATGTAAAAGCAAGCCGGAATATCCCCTCCGAAGTGCTGGTGGTATTTGAGAATATCAAAGATCCGGTGCAGAAATTATATTACATCGCAGCCAATCTTGTACAATCGGTCGAGGTAAAGCAGCGCATACTGAAACTCACCTCACTGCATGAACAGTTGTATGAGCTATCACGTATTCTCGGCGGTGAGATCGATATCCTGAAACTCGAACAGGAAATCGATACGAAAGTTCACGACAATATCCAAAAGTCGCAGCGCAAGTATTTTATTCAGGAACAGATCAAGATATTGCAGAACGAACTCGGCGAAGATGAAGCATCTCCGGAAATAGCAAAACTGCGTGAAGAAATTGACGCTGCAGGACTTCCGGAAGAAGCTCGCGCGAAAGCCGAAGAAGAGCTTAACAAATTAAAAAAGATACCGTCGATGTCGCCTGAATATACGGTGAGCCGTAATTACCTGGACTGGATCGTTTCAATACCGTGGAAAAAGCGCACCGAAGATCATCTTGATATCAAGCATGTAAAAAAAATTCTCGATGAAGATCATTACGGACTTGATAAACCGAAAGACCGTATCATAGAGCACATCGCCGTTTTGAATCTCGTCAAACAGATGCGCGGTCAAATACTGTGTTTTGTCGGTCCGCCCGGCGTCGGAAAAACGTCACTCGGTCGTTCTATTGCACGTGCATTGAACAGAAAATTCGTCCGGTTTTCACTCGGCGGTATACGGGATGAAGCTGAAATACGGGGTCACCGCCGGACGTATATCGGCTCAATGCCCGGCAAGATCATTCAATCAATGAAGCGCGCCGGTACTGTCAATCCCGTCATGCTGCTCGACGAAGTGGACAAACTCACGTTCGATTTCCACGGCGACCCGGCATCGGCACTGCTCGAGGTTCTCGATCCGGAACAAAACCATACATTCTCCGATCATTACATTGAAGTAGATTACGACCTCTCAAATGTTTTATTCATCACCACGGCGAACATCCGTCATGGAATCCCGCTGCCGTTGCAGGACAGGATGGAGATTATCGAATTACCGGGGTATCTCGCACATGAGAAAGTTGAGATTGCACGGCGTCACATCATTCCGAAACAGGTGCGTGCACACGGATTAAAATCTTCACAGATAGGGATCCAGAATAAAAGTATTTCCAAAGTTATCGAAGAATATACCAAAGAAGCCGGGGTACGTAATCTCGAACGCGAAATTGCTTCATTGATACGAAAGAGCGCAAAGGATATCGTCGTTAAACGACAGTCGAACGGACGAAGAAAAATCGGAAAGATTTCAATCGATACGAAAAAAGTCGAAGATTATCTCGGAGTACCGCGTTACATTAAACGTCCGAAAGATGAAACACGGCGCATCGGTATCGCTACGGGTCTGGCATGGACAAACGTCGGCGGAGAACTTTTAAACGTTGAAGCGATTATCATGGATGGAAGGGAACGATTAAACCTGACCGGTAAACTCGGCGATGTAATGAAAGAATCCGCTCATGCTGCACTCAGCTACATCCGCTCTAACGCTCAGGCGCTTGATATCAGTCCCGATTTTTACAAGGGAAAAGAGATTCATATTCATCTTCCCGAAGGAGCGATTCCGAAAGACGGTCCCTCTGCAGGTCTGACTATGACCATGGCTGTTATATCGGCAATTGCAAACCGCCGTACCGATCCGGAAGTCGCAATGACCGGTGAAATAACCTTGCGCGGTAAGGTGCTGGCAATTGGCGGATTAACCGAAAAATTGCTCGCAGCAAAACGGCACGGCATCAAAAAAGTGCTTATACCGAAGGAAAACGATAAATATTTGACCGAGATCCCCGACCGCGTAAAATCGGGCTTGAAAATTATCCCCGTCGGTACTATTATAGAAGCACTCGATCATACTTTTAAGAATGGCAGCAATAAAAAACGTAGTTCCGCATCAAAACGGAAGACAAAGAAAAAGAGATGAAACCGTTCAAACACATCGTTGTTCCCATAGATTTTTCAAACACATCGCGTGAGGCATTACCCTATGCATATAAGCTCGCCCTCGGCTACGGCTCAAAAATTACATTACTTCATGCGATAACCTTGTTCGATTATGATCCGTACTCTAAAAAACACAGTTTCCCATCTGCCGATGAGTTATATGCGAGCATTGAGGCATCCGCGGATGCGCATTGCTCTGAGATCATTGATGATGCGAACAAACAATCAAAAGATTTACAAATTGAAAAGGTGATGGAACGGGGTATTTCGCCGCACGAGGTCATTTCCGGTTACCCGAAAGAGCAAAACGCAGACCTTATCGTTATGGCAACGCACGGCAGATCAGGATTATCAAATGTTCTGCTTGGAAGCGTCACCGAGAAGGTCATTCAAACAGCCCCCTGCCCGGTGCTGGTCGTCAAGAAACCGAAACATGCCGATCTGAAAAAGCTTTCGTTTAACAATATTTTAGTACCGACGGATTTCTCGGACAGCTCACAGAACGCAATGGAATACGCACTCGGCTTAGCGAAGAAATATCATGCGCATATCACATTGATGCATGCCGTAGAGGTGCGATTTCATCCGGCATATTATGCAGGAGGTGTGGAGTCGATATTCGAACTTGATCCTGATGTGAAGCCCCGGATTCAGGCACGGCTCGAAGCATTTCTTCAGTCGTTCGATCTGACCGGCGTCGAGGTAACGACACGCGTTAGCGACGGAAGTTCGCACAGTGAAATTGTCAAGACGGCACAATCACAACAGCATGACCTTATAGTGATGTCGACGCGCGGACATGATGAGATCGCCGATTATCTCGTGGGCAGCACAACAGACCGGGTTATAAAACGCGCCCCGTGTCCGGTGTTGGTGGTGCGGTAGGAGAAATTAACCGACCCCACTTTGGGGCTGGCCAAAAAGTGTTCAACAATTGTCATTCCGATCCCGACAAGTCGGGATCGGAATGACTAAACCCTATTAAGTCTTTTTTACACAACCTCTATAGAGGGGTCAAACATCCGTAAATTTACTAACTGTTATTTTTCACACATACTCTATGTCCTACATCGTAACAGCAAGGAAATGGCGGCCGACAATCTTCGAAGACGTAGTCGGGCAAGCTCATGTCAGCTCAACGTTAAAAAACGCATTACAGCAGAACCGCCTCGGTCATGCATACATATTCAGTGGACCGCGCGGCGTCGGTAAAACGACTATCGCACGAATACTCGCCCGTGTTTTAAACTGCGCACAACCGGTCAACGGCGGTCCATGCAATCAGTGCGAGTCGTGTCAGGAGATCGGCACGGGCAGAAGCGTCGATGTATTCGAGATCGACGGCGCATCGAACCGCGGCGTTGAAGAGATCCGGAATTTACGCGAAGCGGTCAGATATGCGCCGGCAAAATCAAAGTATAAAGTGTACATCATCGATGAAGTACATATGCTCACGAAGGAAGCATTCAATGCATTATTAAAAACACTCGAGGAACCGCCGTCGCATGTTTTGTTTGTATTTGCAACAACCGAAGTTCATAAAGTCCCCGCCACCATACTCTCCCGCTGCCAGCGATTCGACTTTCGCCGGATTGCGATAAACGACATCATCGAGCGACTGCGATTCATTGCGAAGGAAGAACACATAACGATCGACGATGATGCGCT
>PWJF01000009.1 GCA_003560935.1 Ignavibacteriales bacterium | reverse complement strand
TTTACGAATATTTCAATACGGCCGAAAGATAACAGCGACGAAATTGTATCCGGATGGCAGCCCGGAAGTAACATTGAAGACTTCATTTTTTCTGCATATATTTCCGCATCGAAACCGAACGTATAAGATGTAACGCAAAATTTTGACTAAATTATTATAAAATAAAATTCTGTGGGATTTCAAATTTTGTGGGAGAAAATATGCACATGAGCAGTAAAGATTATTTCGAAAAAGTAGCAAACAAATGGGACGAGATGCGGCAGGGATTCTTCCCCGAATCGGTTCGCGATGCTGCATACGAAACCGCGAATATCAAACCGGGACAGACCGCTGCAGATATCGGTGCGGGGACGGGATTTTTATCCGAAGGATTGGTCGGGCGCGGGGCGAACGTCATAGCCATCGATCAATCGCCCGCGATGCTGGACCGCATGAGGGAAAAGTTCGGCGATGATGGAAATATAACATACCTAACCGGCAATTCCTCAAACCTTCCCGTCGCAGATGCTTCGGTCGATGCGGTCCTGGCTAACATGTACCTGCATCACGTCGAATCGCCGACGGATGCGATAAAGGAAATGACGCGTATCCTCAAACCGGGAGGCGTTCTCGTTATCACGGATCTCGATACACATAATCATGAATTTCTTGTCACCGAGCAGCACGACCGGTGGATGGGATTTGAACGTGCGGATGTGAAACGCTGGTTCGAAGATGCCGGATTGCATTCGATAACCGTCGATTGTGTGGGGGATAACTGCTGTGCGGCTTCGGAGACGGCGGAGGATGAGGCAAAGGTGAGTATATTTATTGCGGCGGGGAGACGCAGTTAAATTACCGTAACCACGAAGGAGTACAAGAACCGGAATGCTTGTGTAGTAAATAAATACGTTGCTCATGTACCCTCCGTGTTATCTATGATTAGTCTCCGGATATATTAGATACCTTAAAAACGTAAATCCCTTATATCATTTTATGCAGGAATAGAATATTTATTTTATTCCGTGTTTTAGTGTTTTTGTGGCTTCATTTTTTTATATTAACAATGACGGTTAAGTCATTAGAAATTAACAAAATAAAGGTATGATTCATTTACAAAACGTCGTAAAAAAGTTCGGTTCTTTTACCGCCGTTAACAATATTTCTCTCCATGTCGGAAAGGGGGAGTTTTTCGGATTTCTCGGACCCAACGGCGCCGGAAAAACCACCACCATTAAAATGATGACCGGGTTATTTTCACCCACCAGCGGTACCATAACAATCGGCGGCTATGACGTTGTAAAACAGCCAAACCGTGCGAAATCTAACATCGGTTACATACCGGATCATCCGTTCCTGTACGATAAGCTTACCGGACGGGAGTTCATGGCGTTTGTCGGCGGATTGTTTAATATAAAAGGCAATTCCATTAAAGAACAATCTCAACGGGTCATCGATCATTTTGAAATCGGAGAATGGGTCGACCGGCTGACCGAGGAGTATTCGCAGGGAATGCGGCAGCGTATCAGCATCGCTGCCGCATTGCTGCATGATCCGGAAGTCATTGTTATCGATGAACCGTTGATCGGGCTTGATCCGGCTAGTGCAAAGACTGTAAAAGATACGCTGAAATCGTTGACACACCGCGGTGTGACGATATTTATGTCGACACACAGTCTGCATATAGTTGAAGAACTATGCGACCGCATCAGCATTATCAAAGATGGGAAGATAATCTATTACGATACGCTTGACAAGCTCGATACCTTTCGCGAGCGGACTGACGGGAAGTTTGAATCGGTGTTCATCGAGCTGACGAAATAATTGTTTTATAATCATTGAGCGAAGCGAAATAATGCATCAGTTATCGCACATACTGAAGTATAAGGTCATCAGCGGTATCAAATTAAAGCTGGAACCGCGGTGGAATACCGTGATGAAGAATCTCGCCTCGGTGGTTGTATTCGACGGATTTGCAATAGGTGCATATTTCTTCTCATATAACCTAACATCCTATTTGATAGAAGAGGCGCGCATCGGCCAGTTCCTGCTGCATCGATTTCTTTCCATGTTTCTGTTTGTTTTCTTTATCACCATAAGTCTCGGCAATATACTCGTTTCGTATTCAACGTTATTTAAATCACCCGAGGCCCGCTTTCTTTTCACCCAACCCGTATCACATTTTAAAATATTCCTGATAAAATTTTTAGATAATTTCTTTTACAGTTCCACGACATTTTTCCTCATGGGATTTGCCGTTATTGCGGGATACGGCGCCTATTTCGGGCATCCCTGGTATTTTTATCCTCTTATGATGTTCGGTGTTTTTATTCCGTTCATGCTCCTTGCCGCGTGTGTTGCAGTGATAGTCCTTTTGCTTGTGATACGGTTTACCGAATATGTTAATGTCAAACATCTTGCCGCCTTCTTTGTGATCGGTTATCTGGGCGTTGTATATGTTTTCTTCCATAGTGTATCGCCGGTTGCACTTGTCAATAATGTGCTTGAGCATTACCCGGATGTCGACCAATATTTTACGGGATTCGATCCCTGGTTTCTGAAATATCTGCCGAGTCATTGGCTGGCCGAGTTGCTCTACTGGTCGGTTCAGGGAAGCTCTCAGTACGTACTGCTCAATGCCGGACTGTTGCTGCTTTGTGTAGGCGGAATCTTCGGCGGTGCTATGATGGTGGGACGGCGAATGTATTATCAATCATGGCTGCTGACAATAAACAAACGCGAAACCCGTCCATCCACAAAGCGAAACCTTACATCAGGCATAATCGATCTGTACGCGGATTCGATATTTCCCCGTTCGATCAGTGTATTGCTCAAGCGGGATCTGATCCGGTTTCTCCGGGAACCGGGGCAGTGGGTGCATTTTGTGTTGATGCTCTTGTTGGTAACGGTGTTTCTCTTCAGCGTGAGTAGTCTTGAAGTTGAATTCAACGATCCTTTTCTGATGACCGTTGTGTATCTGGTTATCTTTTTATTCAATGCATTTCTGGTTGCTGCGATAGCACTACGGTTTGTTTATCCTATGATGAGCATGGAAGGCGAGGCGTTGTGGTCGGTCCGCTCGGCGCCGTTGAATATGTTGCGAATATACCTGATCAAGGGAATAACCGCAACAACTATATTACTTGTTATTGCCCAGGTGCTTACTTATGTCACCGTTGTTTCGATGTATAGCAATTACCCGTTAATATTGTTCAGTATGATGGCACAACTGATGTCGGTATTGACGATAGTCGGTTTGAACCTCGGACTCGGAAGTTATTTTGCGCAGTACAACGAAAAAAATCCCATTCGCATTGCATCCTCACAGGGAGCGTCACTTACGTTCCTCGTCGTTCTATTGTATTTGATTTTTATGGTATCCTTATATACACCGTTCATAACGGGATATTTCGAACAGGTATTGATTTTTTCAAGAAGCCCCGCGGGATGGATGATCGTGCCGCTACTGTTGAGTGGAGCAATTACAATAATGCTTGCTGGAACAGCTACGTTACTTGGTGTACGCGCTGTTTCACGTGATGTGTAATCCTCACGTTATTCTTCAAATACCTTGAATATTGTATTTAAAGAACCGTTTGCAGTATAGTTTGGTTTTTTTTCTATCTTCTCGATTTCCGGAAGCATCTTCTCGGCTGCAGTCATCCCTTTTTCTATGAGTTCCTTATAAAGCGAAAACTTTACCCAGGAGTAGTGCTGCACAGCAGGTCGAATAATAACGTCCGCCTGCTCTACAAGCAGCCGGTTTAAGTTTACCTGTGTAATTTCCCCTGCACGAAGCAGTGTGCCGAGACCCCGTGATGGAAGTTTCTGATGCTCTATTGTTTTCCAGACATCCACCGCGACGACCGGATCGCTGCTCACTCTCTTTGCCGGTACGACCGGTGTTATGCAGGCAGCCCCGCCGTCAACAAGCAAACGGTTGTTTATTTCGACCGGTGTGGTAATAGCCGGGATAGATGAGCTCGCTGCAACTGCAGTAGTCAAGGAACCGGATTTGATCACAACCACATCGCCGTTCCTGATATCCGTTGCAACCGCACGAAACGGTATCCGGCACCCGGCGATATCGACCTCGTCAATGAGATAGGATAATGCTTCGCGCAATACCGTTTCGGGAAGTACGCTTTCCCGTGTGATTGTTCGCGAGAGAATATAATTTCTCTTCGCTTTATTGATCCATTGATCGAGAAAGTTGTGGCGGTCAGGATAATCCTCGAGCACAAAAAAATCGAGTCCGATCTTTGTGAAAAAATCGGTCTTGAAAAATCGTTCGATTCTTTCTTCGCACGTATGTGTATCGAGCGTTTGTGCGTACATTCCGCCGATAATGGCGCCAATACTGGTTCCGATAATCAGTACGGGGCGGATTTTTTCACGTTCAAGAACACGAAGCACCCCAAGGTGAGCGATTCCTCTTGCACCGCCACCGCCTAAAGCCAATGTAAAAGAGGCATTTTTCATAGTATTAGAAATGTCTAATGGAAGTGATATAACTCATATTGTAATATATCAAAAAATGATATAATTGTTAAAATTGATTTTTGTAGTTAAATTCAATATCTTTTTGTAACCTATTCATTTTAAAACATTTAGGGGATTTATCTATGTGTGGAATAGTCGGCTATATCGGACAACAGAATGCTTTACCGATCATCATCGAAGGGTTAAAGCGTCTCGAGTACCGCGGTTACGATTCGGCAGGAATTGCAACGATCGGAAACGGCGAGATACTTATCAGCCGGATGAGCGGTAAAGTTGCAGAACTCGAGAAAGCCTTGCCTGTCGATCTTGATAACGGCTCACTTGCACTCGGTCATACACGCTGGGCAACGCACGGTGAACCCACCGAACGCAACGCACATCCACACATAGATTGCCATAATAGAATAGCCCTTGTTCATAACGGAATTATTGAGAACTATCAGGCCATTCGCACAAAGCTTGAACAGGTCGGTCACAAATTCACATCCGATACGGACACCGAGGTTCTGGTGCACCTGATTGAGGAAATGTATAAGTATACCGACGGTGATCTTACCGATGCAGTACGTCTTGCCTTAAAAGAAGTTGACGGTGCGTACGGCATCGCCGTCATTAGTGTACATGCACCGGACCGGATCATAGTTGCACGTAAGGGAAGTCCGCTTGTGATCGGAATCGGCGACGGTGAACATTATATTGCCAGCGATGCTGCGGCATTGGTGAGGCATACCCGGAGTGTCGTATATCTTGAAGACGGCGAAGTAGCCGTACTTACTCGTGACGATTTTTCAACCACTACAATCGATAATGTGGAAGTCGAGAAGACCGTACACAAGTTGACGTTCGAGATCGAACAGATAGAGAAGGCCGGTTACCCGCATTTCATGCTTAAAGAGATTCACGAGCAGCCAGCCACTATAGCCGATGCGCTCCGCGGAAGGATCTTGTTAGAAGAAGGCGATGTTAAGCTCGGGGGATTGTGCGATGTCATGAATGATCTGCGGAGAGCAAAACGGTTTATCATCACCGCGTGCGGAACCTCGTGGCATGCGGGTCTTGTGGGCGAATACATGATCGAACAATACGCGCGCGTACCGGTTGAGGTTGAATATGCATCGGAATTTCGCTACCGCAATCCGATCGTAACCGAAGACGATATCGTGTGGGCGATCAGTCAGAGCGGTGAAACGGCCGATACGCTCGCGGCAGTCCGTGAAGCAAAGATGCGCGGCGCGAAGGTATTCGGTATCGTCAACGTTGTCGGCAGTTCGATAACGAGGGAAACCGACGGCGGGGTATACATCCATGCCGGTCCGGAGATCGGTGTTGCATCGACAAAAGCGTTCACATCGCAGCTAACGGTGTTGTCGCTTATTACCGTGCTTATGGCACGCTTGCGCGGTATGTCGGTTACCGACGGCTACAAGATTTTAAGCGAATTAAAGAGTTTGCCTGCAAAAGTGAAAAGCATTCTTGATCAAGCGGATTTGATACAGGATATAGCCGAGCGGTTCTCGTTTGCCCGCAACTTCCTGTATCTCGGCCGGGGTTATAATTTTCCCGTGGCTCTTGAGGGTGCTTTAAAACTCAAAGAAATTTCGTATATTCATGCTGAGGGATATCCCGCGGCGGAAATGAAGCACGGACCTATCGCACTGATCGATGAGAACATGCCGGTCGTTGTTATTGCGACCCATGATGCATCGTACGAAAAGGTCATGAGCAACATTCAGGAAGTAAAGGCACGGCGAGGGAAAATAATTGCAATTGCAAATGAAAATGATTCGGAGATCGAACGATATGCAAATTATGTGATCCGTATTCCGGAATCACTCGATCTGTTTTCACCTATTATTTCAAGTATCCCTCTTCAACTTCTCGCGTATTATATTGCTGTCTATCGTGGTTGCAACGTCGACCAACCGAGGAATCTTGCCAAGAGCGTGACCGTCGAATAACGCTCCGGCAGTGAACCGAATTAACATCTGTATGAATATTTTTTTACATACCACATAAAGCGGTGTTCCGTATCCGGTACGGAACGCCGTGTTATACCTAATCAGAGAAACACAACGGAGGCACTATGTCGAAGCGTAAAGTTATAATTATGGGAGCTGCAGGAAGGGATTTCCATAATTTTAATGTATTTTATCGTGATAATGAATCCTATGAAGTAGTCGCATTCACCGCAACACAGATACCCAATATTGACGGACGCAAGTATCCCGCCGAATTATCCGGTACATTATATCAAAAAGGTATACCTATCCACACCGAAGAAGAACTGCCTGAACTCATTAAGAAACATAAAATAAATGATGTTATATTTGCCTACTCGGATGTCTCACATCAGTATGTGATGGATAAGGGATCCATCGTAATGGCGGCGGGTGCGAATTTTAAATTGCTCGGCACGCGCGAAACAATGCTTGAATCGAAAGTACCGGTCGTCGCTGTTGTTGCCGTGAGGACCGGGGCGGGAAAAAGTCAAACCTCGCGTCGTGTTATCGAACTGCTTCGGAAACAAGGGAAAAAGGTTGTGGTTGTCCGGCATCCGATGCCTTACGGCGATCTTGTAAAACAAAAAGTCCAGCGCTTTGAAACGGAAAAGGACTTTAAGAAACACGATTGTACAATTGAAGAAATAGAAGAATATGAACATCATATTAACGAAGGGACGATCGTCTACGCCGGCGTCGATTACGAGGCGATTCTTAGACAGGCAGAGCAGGAAGCCGATGTTATTGTTTGGGATGGCGGTAATAACGATACACCGTTCTTCAAACCGAACGTAACTATTACGGTTGCAGATCCTCACCGGCCGGGTCACGAGCTGTCGTATTATCCGGGAGAGGTCAATCTGCGCATCGCCGATGCGGTTATAATTAATAAGGTCGATTCGGCATATCCGGAAAATATCGATAAAGTGAGGAATAATATTGCTAAAGCCAATCCGAAGGCAATGGTCATTGAAGCTGCATCGCCTATCAGTGTTGATGATCCATCAGTTATACGCGGGAAACGTGTGCTTGTTGTTGAAGACGGTCCGACACTTACACACGGTGACATGACCTTCGGAGCGGGCACTATCGCGGCGCGTAAATTCGGTGCTCTTGAGATCGTCGATCCGCGCCCGTATACCGTCGGTACCATTAAAGACACATTCAAAGCGTATCCGAAGATTGGGATCCTGTTACCCGCGATGGGATACGGGGATAAACAGAAAAAGGATCTCGAAGCAACAATCAATAAGACCGATTGCGATGCGGTCATCGTCGGCACACCGATCGATCTGCGAAAGGTCATTAACATCAAAAAACCGAACGTTCGTGTCCGGTATGACCTGAGCGAGATCGGCAGACCGAATCTGATGGACGCATTGAAACCTGTATTGAAATAAATTGAAAAGGAGTCGTTGTGGAAGCACTTGATTTTATATCCGCACAGGATATAACTACTGAAGAATTACATGCATTATTTGAATTAGCCAAAGATATGAAAGCCGACCGGAAAAAATATCTCCGGTCATGTGAAGGAATGTCGCTTGCGATGATATTTGAGAAACCGTCATTGCGAACGCGCGTTACGTTCGATGTCGGTATTCAGCAGCTCGGCGGTAGCGGGATCTTTCTCGGACCGGGCGACATCAATCTCGGTAAACGTGAATCCGTATTCGATGTTGCCAAGAATCTTGAACGAATGGTGGATATTATCATGATCCGTACCTTCGCACATTCGATCTGTACCGATATGGCTGATTATGCAAAGATACCGGTAATCAATGGTCTCACCGATTTTGAGCACCCATGTCAGGCACTAGCAGATTTCTTTACTATGTGGGAGATAAAGGGCGATCTGAAAGGTAAGAAGCTTACCTATGTCGGCGACGGAAATAATGTTGCGCATTCGCTGCTTCTCACCGGAGCCCGGCTTGGAGTCAATGTCACGGTTGCAACACCAAAAGGGTATGAACCGAAACAAGAAGTCGTCGAAAGAGCGAAGAAAGATGCGGAGGCATTCGGTGCACAAATTGAAGTAACGAACGATGCCGCCGCAGGTGTAGCCGGAGCCGATGCTGTGTATACCGATATATGGGCAAGTATGGGACAGGAATCGGAAGCTGCAGAACGGAAGAAAATATTCTCTCCGTATCAGGTGAACGAGGCATTGATGACGAAAGCGAAACCGGATGCCATCTTCCTGCATTGTTTGCCCGCTCATCGCGGTGAGGAAGTAACCGACGAGGTGATCGATTCGAAGCAGTCGGTTGTATTTCAGGAAGCCGAGAACAGGCTTCATGTCCAGAAAGCACTAATGCATGAGTTGTTACGATGACTGAAAACCCAAAACTTGCACTGATTGCGATCGGCGGAAATTCAATTATCAAATCGGGGCAACGGGGTACAATCGAAGAGCAATTTCAGAATATCGAGGAAACATGCCGTTCCATTGTACAGCTTGTTTTGCGAGGTTACAGGGTTATCATTACACACGGAAACGGTCCGCAAGTCGGAGCGCAGTTGCTTCGCTCCGAGCTCGCGGCACATCAGGTGTATACACATCCGCTCGATGTGTGTGTGGCGGATACGCAGGGTTCTATGGGGTATATGATACAGAATTCGCTGCAGCGCGTACTCGATGATAATAACCGGAATGACGAGGTGGGAAGCGTCGTTACACAGGTTGTTGTCGATGAAAACGATCCCGCTTTTCAAAATCCTACCAAACCGGTAGGTCCGTTTTATACCGAAGATGAAGCAAAGGAAAAGACCGAAAAGCTCGGCTGGAAGATAGTCGAAGATGCGGCTCGCGGCTACCGTCGTGTGGTGCCGTCA
>PWJF01000426.1 GCA_003560935.1 Ignavibacteriales bacterium | reverse complement strand
CTCTTTTATTTTTCAGAATACTGTTTTTGATCCTTTCGTTTATCAGCGGACTCTTAGTCGGAGCTCAATTCCCTCTGGCGAACAAGTTGTACCTGAAGGATAGTGCAGGATTAAGCAGAACAGGTGGAATGCTTTTTGCATTCGATCTGCTGGGCGGATGGTTGGGAGGAATTATAGGCGCCGTTGTTCTCTTGCCCGTTCTCGGTCTTACCGGCACGTGTATAACGGTGGCACTTATTAAAATAGCAAGCTTCATTATCATAACAACTGAACCGGCCGGTGTTTACAAGGAGGTACAACATGCATGATCTTTTATCGAAGAACGTTACTCGAAGATATTTTCTCGAATCCACTACCAGGTTTTGTTGTCACGTTGGACTCTCTTCGATCTTTCTCAGTTGTCTCGCTGAGGAGTCAGGGAATCATGAAACAAGGTCTCATGATGAAAATACCGGTATAGCCGGCACTGATTTTGAACCGGCATATTTAAAACTCCACAAAACGGGTGAACTCAAAACCCGGGCGGAGAAACTCTGGGAAATAATGGAGAGTTGCCGGCTCTGTCCGAAACAATGTGGAGTTAATCGCCTCCAGGGAAGGACAGGGTTCTGTCGTTCCCCCGGTGCAACGCTTGTCGTGTCGTCATTTACGCCGCATTTTGGTGAAGAGAGACCCCTGGTCGGAAGAGGCGGCTCCGGAACTATCTTTTTATCACACTGTGGTTTGCGGTGTGTATTTTGTCAAAATTGGGAAATAAGCCAGCTTGGCAGAGGATATAACCGGCAAGAAGATGACCTGGCGGAGATGATGCTTCGCCTGCAAAGAATCGGTTGTCACAACATTAATATGGTAACCCCGACGCATTATTCCGCGTCCATCCTGAAAGCTCTTGATATTGCCGCCGGCAGGGGATTACGGCTACCGGTCGTGTACAACACCTGCGGCTGGGAGCGCCTCGAAATACTCAAGCTTCTTGATGGCGTTATCGATATTTACCTGCCGGATTTCAAATTCTGGGATGGCGATATGTCGGCAAGGCTAACTGCCGCCGGAGCGGAGAATTATCCGGAAATTACCAGGGAGGCGATCCTTGAGATGCACCGTCAGGTTGGTGTGGCAAAACCCGCGGAAAACGGGATTATGCAAAGAGGACTCATGATTCGACATTTGGTTATGCCGAACAATGCCGGCGGTTCCGACAAAGTTATGGAATGGATTGCAGAAAATTTACCAAAAGATACCTATGTCAATATAATGGCACAATATAACCCGCTCCATAAAGCATATGATTACCCGGAGATATCGAGGCGAATAACAAGAGAAGAATATCAAACGGTCGTAAGAAGGGCAAAACAGGTGGGACTGACGAATCTCGACATTCAGACATTCTGGTGGCTTTCACGATAAAAACCATTACCATGAGACCGTTCCTTAACTTTTTAAATGATGAGACAAAGAAGAAAGTCATTGATGAAGCCAAATCCATCCTGTGTGAGATGGGAATGCAGATTCAGAACCGTAATGCACTTGCTCTTCTTGCCGATCACGGAAATCGTATCGACGATAAAAAGATGCATGTATGGTTTACTGAAAAAAGTATATCGCAGGCATTGAGCACGGTCCCCGGTCATTTCAAACTGTACGACGTCAACGGGAATGAGACGCATCATTTCGGCGAGTACAATGTTCATTTTACTCCCGGCTCGTCGGCTCTGAAAATACTGGATCATAGAACGAAAAAGATACGGACGGTTTTGACACCCGATTATATAGAGTATGCTAAACTCGTTTCGGGACTTCCGTTGTATCAGGCTCAGAGCACGGCTATGATACCGTGCGACGTTCACGAAGGTATATCGGATAGTTACCGTCTGTTCCTTTCTCTGCTTTATTGTGAAAAGCCGGTAATAACCGGATCGTTTACAATAGATTCCGTGAAGGTAATGAAGGATTTTCTTCTGGCTGTAAGAGGGAGTGAGAGCGCTCTTGCACAAAAACCTCTTGCCGTATTTACCTGCTGCCCTCTCTCTCCGTTGAAGTGGGGTGACGTTACCCCTCAGAATTTACTGGACCTTGCGGAGTTATCCATTCCGGTTGAAATTGTATCGATGCCGTTGTCCGGATTAAATGCACCGGTTACGTTAATAGGAACGTTGACACAGCTCGCTGCCGAAATCCTGAGCGGGATTGTTATCGGTCAGCTTGCAAAACCGGGTCTCCCAATGTTATGGGGAGGTTCTCCGGCTATTTTTGACGTACGTTACGAAACAACACCACTTGGTGCACCCGAAATTATAATGATAGATTGCGCGAATAATGAAATCGGAAAATTTCTCGAAATACCAACACAGGCTTATGTGTCTCTCTCGGATTCAAAGCGAATAGATGCACAGGCTGGTCTTGAAACTTCTATGGGAGCAACTTTAGCAGCACTTTCCGGGATCAATTCAATAAGCGGACCCGGAATGCTGGACTTTGAAAATTGTCAAAGTCTTGAAAAGCTGGTAGTAGATCATGAAATATGTTCCGCTGTATCGAGATTTATTCAAGGGTTTGAGGAAAATGAAACTTTTCCAATCATACCACTGATGCAGGAATTGATGAGTGAACGACATCTTTTAATAGCAGACCACACGCGTAAATATCTCAGAAGTGAACACACATTTCCGGGTTCGGTAATCGACAGAGCCACCGAAGCAAGGTTTTTGAATGAGGGAGGATATGATCTGGAAGAGCGCGCACACCGGGAAGTTGTCAGAATCATTAATGACTACACACCTTCCAATCTATCCAAAGAAGCGAAGTCCGGGATTATTAAATTAATGAAGGCAGAAGCTTCGAAATTTGGACAGAAAGATTTGCCTGCTTTTGATTGTTAACGCAAATTGGAAACATCCTGGGACATGGAGGAGGATAAATATTAACTAGGAGACCGCCTTCGGGCAGGTGAGCGTCAACAATGGTGATTCCTTCACCGGCAGCAGCAAGGGCACGTTCTTTTAAATCATCAGAGATTAGTTTAAGATCTTTGTTGGACATGTGTATGGTTTCCTATGAAAGTATCAACCGGTGTAATTTTCGATACGTCAATACATTATTATAATTATTCGATTGAATAGATATAGTGACGGAATGACTGGAGAAATACTTTGTTACAGGGATAGTTACGGAGCAGCCCGGTGTATATGTACATCGGAATCAATACATGAAACCATCGGCAAAATTTGTTGGTTATTATATATACACTACAGTGGTTTGAAATTAACAGAGTAACACTCCCATTAACAAATTGTATTTTAATCAATGAGCGAAGCGAATTAATAAAAGAAAGGATGGAACTATGGATTCAACAGTGAAAGTACTATTGGGATTCATAACCGGTGTTTCCGTAGGGATTTTGCTGGGTGTGTTATATGCTCCGCAAAAAGGATCGACTACCAGAAAGAAAATCGCAAAAAAAAGTACCGATATTGTCGACGATTTCAAGGATATGTTGGATGAATCGGTGGATGAAATAAAAGGCAGATACGAGACAACCAAAAAGGATGCTAAGGAGTGGATGGACAAAGTGAAAAAATAATGAACGAATTTCCGTCTTTAAGCAGGCGTGTCTTGAGCACATCATTAAATGCTTTCGATTTGATCGTGTGATGTTTTATTTTCTCTATCTGTACTTTCAGATATTGTGTACTGTAGGTTTGAGCAATGCTATAATAATTATCGTACATTGTTGAATCTCCTGTGTTTTTTAAAAGATTATTTTAACCGATACGTAAATCATATCCTGGGGTAGTATAAAAAAATTTTCGTAATCCGGGTATGCTCAACCTCACATTATAAATCTATATCACAAAAATGAAAATGTGATACATATCACTGTTTTTTCATGCCGGAGTGGTATATTTCCGGTAATGAGTTTAAGCAGGACACCAACAGCGGGGAAAAATATGCCAGATGATAAAAAAGATAAGAATATCCTGATTCTTCACTCCAACAATGATCAACTCTTCCATAAATTAGCGCAATGGGCATATCAAACCGATTCGGTAATTCTCTATAATCCTTCAAACACGGATTTTGATGGTTTGGGAAATTTGTTTGCCATTGTGATTGATACCGATTTGATCGAAACAACCTCAATTCCCAATACTATTTCCGAACGGGTGATCCCGTCTGAACTGAATTACAATCTGATTGAAAGGATACTCGACGGTCTAAAACCCGCAAAGCTTGATAATGTACTCAAAAATGGCTAATATCGTTTAGCAATCATATCTTTACACACCTGAAAATTTTATTCAAGGGAAACATGGACTTTTCGAAAATCAAATCCGGGACGGCAGCGGTCTGGGCCGGAGAAACCATACATTTTTCCGAAGGCGCCACGACAGCCCCCGTCGTAAACAGTGTTACCTTCGCGTACGACGATATCGACGAATGGTTCGACGTTGCGACAGGGAAGAGGAAAGGTCACATTTATAGTCGAAATACCAATCCGACGGTTGAGGTGTTGGAAGAAAAAATCCGTATACTTGAAAACGCCGAAGCGGCAACCGCATTTGCAACTGGAATGGCTGCCATCAGCAACACGCTGTTTTCTTTGTTATCGTACGGTGATCGCGTCGTGTCGATCAAAGATTCATATGGCGGTACCAGCAAAATTTTCCTGGATCATTTGCCTCGCTTTAATGTTGACGTGCAGCTCTGTGAAACTTCAGATCATGAACAACTTGAAGAAGAGATCAAAAAGGGATGTACCGTTTTATATCTGGAATCCCCTACGAATCCAACCCTCAAAATTCTTGATCTGAAGCGTTTGATCCGTTCGGCTCAAAAGACCGGAGCGATAACGGTGGTGGATAATACCTTCGCGACACCTATAAATCAAAATCCAATATCGCTGGGAACTGATCTTGTCGTACACAGCGCCACCAAGTTTCTCGGAGGACATTCGGATGTTATGGGTGGTCTTGTCTGCGGCAGGAACGATCTTGTGAATAGGATATTTCAATTCCGGGAGATCAACGGGGCGAGTTTGCATGCATCGTCTGCGTATATGATCACTCGGGGTATGAAAACGCTCGAGTTGCGTGTACTGCGTCAAAATCAAAATGCTTTACGCATTGCACGGTTCCTTCAGGATCATCCCAAAGTAACGGATGTGTTTTATCCGGGATTGGAATCACACCCCGGACATACTATAGCAAAAAAACAAATGAGCGGGTTCGGGGGTGTGCTCAGTTTTTCACTACAGGGCGGGTTTGATGAAGTGAAACGATTGTTAAACAATTTACAATTTGTTCATCTTGCTGCCAGTTTAGGCTCCGTAAGTACCCTTGCCGGTCCGCCCAAAACAACAAGTCATGTCGAGATGAGCGAAACGCAGCGCAAGCAGCTCGGTATTCCCGAAAGTCTCATCAGATATTCTGCCGGCATTGAAAACGCGGAAGATCTGATTGACGACCTGGATTCCGCATTAGCATCGGTATAATTATTCATTCATCCATATAGCCATTCATTCGTACTGCTTATATGATCGACGAAACTTTCACCATTGCTGCTCTCACGGATCTTGTCAAAATAAATTCTGTTAATCCCGGTCTTGACAAAACGGGACGCGGTGAGGAGGAAATCGGTCTTTATATCGACCGCCTTCTGAAATCTTTTGGTATAGAGTCGGAGTTAACTCTCTTAGCACCAAAACGCGTGAACGTAACCGGTAGAATTAAAGGAACCGGTAAGGGCAAATCACTTTTACTGAATGCTCACATGGACACGGTCGGGGTTGAAGGCATGAGTGAACCTTTTTCCGGTTCTATTAAAGATGGCAAACTATACGGGCGCGGCGCCTACGATATGAAGGGAAGTATCGCCGCGATGCTGGGCATGGCAAAATCGATACAGGATAATAATATTGAGCTGTCGGGTGATGTCATCCTGACATTCGTGGCAGACGAAGAATACGAAAGCATCGGGACAAGGGAAATGGTCAAATACCATAAAGCTGATGCTGCCATTGTTACCGAGCCAACGGATCTTGATATCTGCATCGGTCACAGAGGTTTTGGTATATATGAAATAACATCCCGGGGCAGGATTGCTCACGGCGGACGTCATCAGGAAGGGATCGATGCAAATACCAAAATGGGATTGCTTCTTGTCGAGTTGGATAAACTGGCACAACAACTGCCGGATGAAAAAAGTCACCCGTTATGCGGACAGGCATCCTTGCATGTGCCGCTGATACAAGGAGGACAAAGTTTGTTTATTTATTCGGGTGAATGCACTATACATGTAGAGCGTAGAACATTGCCCGGTGAGATAGAAATGAATGTACTGGAAGAATTGCAGACCATTATTGATAAACTTACTGAACAAGACAAAAATTTTCACGCAACAATTAAACCGTTACTCTGGCGGGCACCGTATGAGATTTCAAAAAGTACACCGATTGTTATCACTGTCCATGAGAGTGCGGCCGGCGTACTCAACTATCAACCGGCATATATCGGTCACTCGTGGTGGGAAGATTCCGCAATAATCGGTAAGGCAGGAATAGATACCGTTATCATCGGGCCAAAGGGAGGCGGTATTCATCAGGAAACCGAATGGGTGGCGATTGATTCGGTAGTACAACTATCGAAGATATTGCTTGAAGCAGCGATTAAATATTGTAAATAGACAACGCGGAAAATAAAAAAATCCCGTACCACAAGACATCGGAATACGGGATTTATAATGTTAAAACGGCGGCGTAAAATTAAATTTTACGCACGTTGTTTGCCTGAAGGCCTTTTTGACCCTGCTCAACTTCAAACTCGACCTTATCGCCGTCTTCCAGGTTCTTATATCCGTCGCCGGATATTGAACGGTAGTGAACGAAGACGTCTTCGCCGGATTCGCGTTGAATGAATCCAAAACCTTTTGCACTGTTAAACCATTTTACTGTTCCTTTTTCCATGGAACTCTCTCCTTTAAATAGAAGTTTTTCAAAAAAAATCTGCCGTTGGCAGACCGTACGAACACATTTAATGAACCTAAAATGAAAAATCGCGTATATATGGCTTTATATTTTCACCATTTATCGCGATTTCTTAAAGTCCTGACGATCTTGATGGAGCTTGTACCTATTACAGCAGCTTTTGAAAAACCTCAGGAAAGACTTAGAGTTCAATATAAACGGTGTACTGTTTATTTGTTGTAATCAGTATACGGGATTATTTTCCCAAATGCAAATTTTATCTTCTTTTTCCCCGTTTATTTTTATCTTTCGGAGGGCGTGCTTCATTGACATTTACACCTCTGCCTTTTATCGTATGTCCGCGCATTCCCTGAATTGCAGCTTCGGCTTCCGCCTTTGCGGGCATTTCGACAAACCCGAATCCCTTTGAATCTCTGGTAAACATGTCGCGAATTATAGTCACTTTCGACACTTTACCGTATTTCTCAAATTCTTCTTGCAATTCGTCTTCATTGACGTCACGGGAAAGATTACCGACAAAAATGTTCATAGAGTACCTCTTACATTATGGTGTGTTGTACTCACGATTTTCTCCGCCGCTCCCCGGTCATTAAGGAATTTCTGAGATGGGCAGGATATAGCGAGTTTTCTGATATGATTTAATAAGTACAGTATAATGTAATATGGGTGCAAAGTCAAATGGATTCATCGTACGAGCGTACCGTAAACTTGTCGATATTAACAACGCATTGTTGAATTAAACAACATCATCGGTTTGAGATATGCTGTTTAATAACCACAAAAACACTTTCTAACTTCGGAATAGTATTTGCATTGTGTAACACCGGTAGAATATGTCTATGTATTCGCATCCCAAATCCGCGATAATTTATGCTCCCTTAAAATTATCCTTTACATTGCGATTCAACACTAAGGAGAAAAATAAATGGAAAAAGTGATTACAAGGAAACAGTTTTTACATAATACCGCGAAGTATGCAGCGGGTATATCCGCCGGCGTCGCAGGGTTCGGTCTAATTTCAAGAACAAATGCTTCACCGCTTGTAGAACCGGTTCCTCTTCCATGGGGTTATGAGGAACTCGATGTAGAAGAGGCACGTAAACTCGGTCATCAAGGATATTGGTCGGGACTTGGTTGTTCATACGGAGCGTTTCATGCGATCATCAAACTTCTAAAAGATAAGGTTGGAGAACCATACACACTATTGCCGACTGAATTTCTTGAGTGGGGACGGGGCGGTGGGTGGGGTTGGGGGACATTATGCGGGGCACTCACCGGGGCTCTCACTGCGATGAATATTTGCCTCGCAAAAGCAACGGCTTCAAAACTCGGGAATGAATTAACCGGTTGGTACACACAGACTGAATTTCCATCGGATATAAGTAATCAATATGCGGAAGACGAAGAGTTCTATGATAACCGATATACCGATACCATACTTCAAACAGTTTGCGGTTCTCCGTTATGTCACATATCCGTTTCGACATGGCTTTCCCTCCCATATAAAAAACTTAACACCGTCGAACGCAGTGAACGCTGTGCACGTTTAACAGGCGATGTAGCGGCTTACGCCGTTCAAATAATGAATGACGAGTTGAACGAAGCTTTTACTCCCATTTACACACCTCCGGAAACGGTTGGTTACTGTATGACCTGTCATGGATCGGAAGCAATGGATGATACGATCGGTAAGATGGAATGTACACAATGCCACGGCGATCATACGGCTGTATCGGTCGGAAAAGAAAACGGGTTTGCTCCGACCTATAAACTCAATCAGAATTTTCCGAATCCGTTCAACCCGAAGACAACGATTCAATTCTCGATACCACAAACGGCAGCGGTATATCTCGCGGTGTATGATATTCATGGAAGATTGGTGAAAAATCTTGTCGACCTGAAGGACTACGACGTCGGTTCGCATACGGTTGTGTGGGACGGCACCAATAATTACGGACAAAAAGTATCAAGCGGAACGTACTTTTATCGGTTGCAGGCAGGAGAGTTCACGGAATCCAAACGGATGCTTTTAGTCAAGTAACAATTCAGTAAAACAGAGGCGCGCTCACTGTGCGCCTCTGATCTAATATATCATTTCTCTTTACACATTCCCGAATTATTTGTAACTTCTTGTTATTTTAAGGTCGAAGATAAATACACCTCGACCACCGATACTTATTAAATATCGTAACAGGATCGTATATGAAATTATCAACTGTCGTTTTGTCAATAGTCTTTATGATCTATCAGTTGCAAGCCGAAATACACACTGTTTCATCTCCTTCAACCGTTAATCATGTCCGGTTCGAGCTTGATGACTGCATACCGTATTATAGT
>PWJF01000179.1 GCA_003560935.1 Ignavibacteriales bacterium | reverse complement strand
TACGCCATTGAGTTCAAGTACAAATTCAAGACGGTGCTCGACACCGCGGAATGTGGACAATGTATGTTTCAATGTTTCCGGCTGCACACCGAATACCGACACCGCCAGTGCCGCAGCCAATGCATTTGCAACATTATGCAAACCGGGCAGCAGCATTTCATTGCGATGCAGCAAATTGTGCTTTTTTCCGCCGATATGAATAACCAGCGAATTGTTTTGGAGGTATGCTCCTTCTTTGAGCGATTGTTCGGTGCTGAATCCGAACGTACGCGAACGGGCTTTTTTCACCAGCTCGACAACGACAGGATCGTCGGCATTATGTATTAATACATCGTCTTTATCCTGATTGATGAATACCCGGCCTTTTGACGTCACATACTTTTCCATTGAATTACCGTACCGGTTAAGGTGGTCAGGTGTAATGTTCAATATGACCGATACTTTCGGTTTAAAGCGGTCAATATGATCAAGTTGAAAACTGCTCACTTCGACAACCGCGATGCTGTTGCTGTTCAACTGTGCGGCATGATTTGAAAATGCATCGCCGATGTTGCCGGCAACGATGTGAAGCCGTCCTGCATCGTGCAGCATCCGGCCTATCAATGTTGTTGTAGTAGTTTTACCGTTTGTTCCGGTCACAGCAATGATCGGGACACGGCAGTACCACGATGCTACTTCGAGCTCGCTGACCACAGCAATACCGCGCTTCTGTGCTTCGAGAACTACCGGGGCATCGGACGGTACACCCGGACTTATGACTATTAATTCGGCATCATAAGCCTGCCCACTGTGCCCGCCGGTTTCGTACGGTATAGTGAACCGTTCCAGTTCGTCGGTATACTGTTTTATTTTTTCCGGATCGCCGCTGTCGCTCACAAATACTCTCGCACCCATCGACGCAAGTAGCTTCGCCACACCGAGACCGCTTCGTGCAGCCCCAATAACAGTTATGGGAGTATCACGAAGATCGCGGTGATGAGCTGAATTCGCTATGTTGTTTTCGTTCGTCATGAACTACCGCACCTTAAACGTTGCAAGACTCACAATCATCAGAATGATCGCGACAATATAAAAGCGCATCACGATCTTCGATTCGGGCCACCCTTTCATCTCAAAGTGATGATGAAGCGGCGCCATAAGTAACAAGCGGCGGCCTTCACCGTACTTCTTCTTCGTATATTTATAATAGCCTCGTTGAACGATAACCGACAGCGCTTCGATCAGAAAGATACCGCCGAGTGTCGGCAGTAATAATTCCTTTTTGATCAAGACACATACCGCGCCGAGCGAGCCGCCCAACGCGAGCGACCCCGTATCACCCATGAACACCTGTGCCGGGTGCGCGTTAAACCATAAAAACCCGAGCGAGGAGCCGACAAGGGCCGCAAGAAAAACCGCAAGTTCACCGTTGCCGCGCAGGAAAGGTATCGTCAAATACTGGCTGAACTCGGCATGACCCGAAATATACGCTATCACCGCAAGGGTTAGTCCAACGATTCCCACCAAACCGATGGCTAAGCCGTCCAGACCATCGGTTAAGTTAACGGCATTGGACGTTGCGGTGATGATGAATATTACCATCGGGATATATAAATATCCCAGATCGAACTCCAGGTCTTTAAAAAACGGTACGGTTGTCGACGACTTCAACATCCACAGGTCTCTATCGATCCAGTGTGGATAGAAGTAGATTATACCACCTATGATCAATCCGATCGCTACCTGTCCGACGATTTTATACCGTCCGATCAATCCTTTGGGCTTTTTCTTTACGACCTTTAAATAATCATCCATAAAACCGACCGCACCCAACCATACCGTGACCAGAATTATCAACTGCACATACGTATTACGAAGATCGCCCCACAACAACGTCGGCACCAATATAGCGAGAAGGATAATCAACCCTCCCATCGTCGGGGTTCCCGCCTTTTTCAGATGCCTCTCGGGCGCCTCATATTTCGCCAGTTCGCTGACCTGCCTTGCCCGCAACGCGTTGATAATCTTCGGTCCGAACCAAAAACTCACAACCAGTGCTGTCATTGCCGCAAGCGCCGCCCGAAATGTGATAAACTGAAACATGCCGAAACCGGGCGGATCGTAAACTTTATCGATATAGTCGAGTAAATGAAACAGCATTATATTGAATATTAATTCGCTTCGCTCATTGATTACTTCCGCTCCGCTCCAGTGATTAAACAACAATTAAGAAACAATTGATTATTTACTATTTATTATTTGAACGTAATCTTTGCTCTAAATCCTCAATGATCTCTTCCATTTTCATTCCGCGCGAACCTTTTACAAGAAGTGCATCACCTTCCTTCATTACGTCCATTAGATCATCGATGAGCTTTTTCTTATCTTCATAGTGTCCGCCGAACGGAACCGATGATGCAGCAAATAACGCTTCCGACTCTTTGCCGAAGGTGAACACATATTCATATCCCATATCAGGCACCATCAGCCCGATGCGACCGTGCTCCTCACCGCTCTGAACACCCAACTCGAGCATATCACCGAGTACCAGTATCTTATTCCCGCTCACCTTCATCGACTTGAACATCTCCAGAGCCGCCTGCATCGAATCGGGATTCGCGTTGTAGGTGTCGTCAATGACCGTGAGACCGTCTATCTTTTTTATCACATTTCTTTTTGACGGCGGAATAAAACTTCGTAATGCCTCACATATCATATCCGGCGTTACCCTGAGATGAAAGCCGACCGCAGCGGCGGCGAGTGCATTTCTGACACTGTGTTTCCCGCCTACCGGCAGTTTCACCGTGTACTGTCCCGGGTCGTCCTGAGTTCGAAAGATGAAACGGTAACAACCCGAATCGTCACTCTCATCGATTGATCCGATAACATCTACGTCGTCACGATCGAATCCGTATCGCACGACATGCTTTAGAGTTTTTGCCTGACTCACAATGCGTTCATCATCAGCGTTGATAAATGCGATGCGGTTTGGATCACGTTCGATCCATCGAAACAGCATTCCTTTTTCACGCGCCACATCTTTGATCGAATCGAAAAATCCGAGATGCCCTTTTCCGACATTGGTAACGATGCCGTGGGTCGGCTCTGCGATCGAACAAAGATATTCAATTTCACCGGGATGGTTCGTCCCGATTTCTACGACCGATACCTCGTCCGTGTCTTTCATTTCGAAGATCGTCAACGGCAATCCAAGATGATTATTAAAATTACCCTGCGTATGGTGCGTGTTATATTTTTTCTCGAGCACCTGCACGATCATATCCTTTGTTGTCGTTTTACCGCTGCTGCCCGTTATGGCAAGTACCGGTATTGAAAATTTTCTCCGGTGTAATCGTGCGAGATCGCCGAGCGCCCTGGTTGTATCGTCGACGACCATAACCCGCGATTGAATATCCTGTTTGGTTTTTGAACCGTGCTCCTGCCACCATTGATCATCCACAATAACCGCTCCAGCCCGGTTCGATGCATCGATCACGAATTCATGTCCATCGCGGCGTTCGCCGCGAATCGCAACAAACACGGCGCCGTCAGGCATCGAGCGCGAATCTATCGATACCGATTGATATTCGACATCGCGAATCGCTCCTTCATCATTCTCAATTCGTTTTGCAATAGCAGCAATATCCTTACCGGAAACAGACATACTCACTCAAAGATTTGCCGATAATAAGCATAATACTCGATCGTGCGTTCGACGTAATTAAGGGTTTCCCCGTATCCGTCGAAGTACCCGCCGATCGGTCTGCCGCCTTCCCATACATATGAATGCAGACTCGAATAGCGGCGCGATAACATCGGGAGTAACAAACGAATGATCTCCCAACGATAGGGATCAAGATTCAAATACCGTGCAAGTTGTTGAGCGTCCCGTATGCGCGTTGGTCCGCCATTATATGCCGCAAGGGCAAGACGCAACCGATCGAAGGTTCTATCCTTGTCGTCGATATACTCTGCATCAGGCGGGTTAAACATTGTGTACATTCGCCACAGATAATAAACCCCTCCTGCAATGTTATCCTCCGGAATAGAGACACCTTCAATTCCAAGTGCGATTGATAGTTCCTCACCTGTTGTCGGCATTATCTGCATTAAACCGAATGCACCACGATGGCTGACCGCCCGTGCATTGAAGCGGGATTCCTGGTTCATCACCGCCAGTATCAACCGCCAGTCTAACCCGTAGCGGTTCGCATAACGCCGGATCGTCTCTTCGTGTGAATCAAGTATTCGCTCGATTCGTGGATATCCGAGATCCATTCGCATTGTATACTTCATATCTTCTATCCGAATATTATCCGGCTCCGGATACTCTGCACCCTCAAGAGCCGGTGCAGGATCCCAGCTGCTCAGAAAATCATTGTGAGCAGATTCCGATGTAGTACCGTGTTCCATCCCGATGCCGGCAACAATAGCCAACATCAAGACAACACCAACATATACTGCGATCCACTTCGTATGAGTGCTCATGTTCCCCTTTAATTTTTGTTATGGGTTACCGTAGAATGTTTGTGTATCCATTCTTCGACGATCTCCCGGTCGTTAAAGTGAATTCGCTTTTCGCCGAGTATCTGATATGTCTCGTGACCTTTACCTGCTATTAAAATCACATCGTTACGACCAGCTTTACTCAGTGCAGATTCGATCGCGCGTCGTCTATCGACTTCCCGTAATACCCGCGTCGAAGCATCTATTCCTTTCATGATATCATCAATGATTTTTTCCGGGTCTTCCGTTCGCGGGTTGTCTGATGTAACAATGACCCGATCGCTTAGCCGTTGTGCAATGGATCCCATAACCGGACGCTTGGCGCGGTCGCGGTCGCCGCCGCATCCGAAAACGGTTGTGACACGCCCGGTCTCGGGCTTGATCTCGCGTATTGCTGTCAGCACATTTTCCAGAGCATCCGGTGTATGGGAATAATCAATAACTGCGATCCAGCCTCCCGATCCATCGGGATCGGGGGAGGCAACCGTCTCAAACCTGCCCCGTACGCCGCGCAGTTGCTCTATACCGTTTTTTATTTCTTTCGTATCGAAGTTTTCTGCATAAGCACATGCATATGCGGCAAGAATATTCGAGACATTAAATCGTCCGACTAACCGAGATGAGACGACGGTTTCGCCGGTATTATGTTTTACCGTTAACGCTGTACTATGCATCGTGGCTTGTATATCGTGTGCTCGAAAATCCGCCGCGTGTTTCGTTCCGTAGCTCATAACCTCCGCTTTTGTACCAGCGACCATTTTCATGCCGTGTTCGGAGTCGGCGTTTGTTACGGCCACCGACGATCCGTCAAGCAATCGAAACAACCGCTGTTTGGCTGTAAAATACGATTCCATTGAATCGTGATAATCCAGGTGATCCTGGGTTAAATTCGTAAATACCGCAGACGAATAGTTCACATCGTCCACCCGGTGTTGTTCGAGCGCATGTGACGATACTTCCATTATCACATGCGAACATCCCGCATCAACCATTTTCCTGAGCATCTCGTGCAGTTCATACGACTCGGGGGTTGTATGACGTGCATCGAACACCTCATCACCGATACGGTATTCAATTGTGCCGATCACTCCGGGTTTTTTGCCCGAGGTCTTCACAACCGATGCGATCAAATGTGTTGTCGTCGTTTTACCGTTCGTGCCGGTTACTCCGATAACCCGCATTTCTTTCGACGGATGACGAAAGAAATTTGCCGATACTCTCGACAACGCTTTCCGGGTATCCGGCACAACGATCTTTACAACTCCCTCGTGCATGCAGAGAGAATCCGGCAGCGCTGCATTATCTTCGATAATAACCGCCTTCACTTTTTTCCGGACAACATCCTGCAGATAGCGGTGACCGTCGGATTGTAAACCGCGTATTGCAATAAATAAATCACCCTGTGTCACTTTACGGGAATCATACCGGACATTGTGAATCTCGACATCGTGTGTCTGTACCATCGATCCATACACTGTCTGAAACATCTTCGCAACCAGAACTCCTTGTATTAACTCCGACAATCGCATATCAATAACTCGCTATCTGCGTCGCACCCGTACGCGGTTGGCATTGCACCCTGATAATCGTTCCGCGTTGTACACGCTGACCGGGTCTGACCGATTGATGGACAACAACACCGCTTCCGGAAATATCAAGCGATAAACCCTCGACAAGCGATCTGTTAAGTGCACTGCGGACAGTCAGTTCCCGCAGATCGGGCATAGTAACGGTCTCTTCATCGCCGTCGTTTTTATTGACCGCAGTCAATTGTATCATCACCGACTTATCGGCACGCGAACCACCCGCCGGCTGTTGATCGAGCACAATGCCGTCGCCTTTAACATTCATACGATACCCGTTCCGGTCGAGTATTTGTCGTGCTACCGATACGGGGTAATACCGCACATCGGGTACGCGCGGTTTTGAATACTCCTCGATCTTCTGTACCGCGCTCGTCTTTTGTATATGTCTTTGCAATTCTGCAAACTTTTCAGGCGCCGGCGGTGGAACTCTCATCAATCCGGTGGTAATTATTCTCTCGGCAATATTCCCGAAAACCGGTGCGCTTGTGCCGCTCGCATAGTAACCGCCACGGCGCGGATTGTCCATCATCACCAGGCAAACGATCTCCGGATCCTCAACCGGAAAAAATCCCACAAACGAAGCCGTATACTCGGAGCTTGAATATCTGCCGTCGACATATTTACGTGCCGTTCCGGTCTTACCGGCAACACGCACTCCGTTTATGCTCGCATTCTTCCCGGTTCCACCGCGTACCACATCTTCGAGAAACGATACAAGTGTATCAGCGGTTACCGTATTCACCACACGACGTACCTGCTGCGGACGAGTTTCGTTCACCACTTTCCCCTGTGCATCAAGCTCGCGCTCGATAAGATACGGACGCATCAAAACGCCGCGGTTGGCTATTGCAGAATAGGCAGCGGCGACCTGCAGCGGCGTAACGCCTACTTCATATCCATACGCTATAGTGTGGAGCGTCGTACCCGACCAGCTCACCGGTCGTTTTAAATCTCCGCGGACTTCACCGGGCAACTCGATGCCGGTCGAAATACCGAATCCGAAATCCCGCGACATCTTATACAAACGTTCAGAGCCAATCTCATCCGAAAGTTTTGCCATCACTATGTTACTTGAATATTTCATCGCTTCACGTATGGTGAGCCACTCATATTCTTCGGTATCCCGGATTACCCGGACGCGGTCACCCGGAAGTTCTACACGGTACTCACCGCCCTCTGCATAAAAACGGTCGCTGCCGTTTCGCAGGTTATGTTCAATCGCCGCAGCGGCAGTAACAATCTTGTACACCGAACCCGGCTCGAACATATCCGTGACAACGCGATTTCGCTGTCCGGCCGGATAGTTGGCCATAGCAAGTACTGCGCCTGTCTTCGGATTCATCATAACGACTAATCCCGATTCGGCGTTGTGGCGTTCAATTCCTTGTTTTAATTCCTCTTCCGCAATCGCCTGTAGAGAAAGATCGATCGTCAATACGAGGTTGTTGCCGTTAACCGGTTCGATGCGCGGATAATCGACCGAGGGGTACTTGCGCATCTTCCCGTCCCGCTGCATGATCATATAACCGTTTGTACCGCGAAGCTTCTTATCAAACTGCAGCTCAATCCCCGATATGCCGGTATTATCGATATTCGTTGAACCAAGCACCTCTTTCGTCATATCGCCGTAATGATACAATCGTTTCGGCTCCTGTATCACTATCAATCCTTCAAGATCGGCGGCATTGATTTTCTGCAGATAATCCGGCGATACCCGGCGCTCAAGCCATACAAACCGGCGTCCGTCACGGATGCGCTGTGCATAATATGCGGCGGATTTTCCAAAGACCGCTGCAAATTTCCGCGCAATTTTATCGACGCTATTCCCGACGGCAAGCGGATCAGCCGCGAATGAAACAAACTGTGTGTTGGAGACAAGAATATTACCGTTCCGGTCGTACACCACACCACGGGAAGCGGGAAGTTCGGTCTGTAGTTCATACTGCCGTTTTGCAATATCGCGGTATTCACTGCTTTGGAGTACCTGAATCTGGAACAGACGTCCGAGAATAACCGTAAACATCATAATAAACACGAGTTTTATAATCATGAAACGGACACGTCCCGCTTTACGCGGAGAAACCGGCTTTGCACTTGTATGTTTACGGCCCTGTCTCATTTAGCATACCTGTCGAGTTCCCGTTGCAGTTTCTTTACTTCATCTTTGTCGATCGATATCCATCGGGGCGGTTCTGCCGGGTTCCTCAAACCGAGCCGCTCGTTTGCGATGGATCCGATATGGTCAAGACCGGAGAGATTATTCAATTCGGCACGCAGAATCTCGTTCGTATTTCGCACCTGTTCATACTCACGCTCGAGCTGATTAATATCTTTGACCAATCCGTTCACGGCTATTATATTACTTATATAAAGCACGAGCGCTATAGCAAAACCGAACAGAAAAATGATGACGTTAAATGCAGATACTTTTTTCCGGCGCGGCTGTCTGGGTCCGTACCGGTACACGTACCCCGGCCGATTACCCTGAACTCGTTCGGCGCTGATGCCGGCAGTATCGTGCTTCGCACGCCGGACATACTCTTTTACCAGACTGTCATTATTATTATAAACATTGCTCATACCGAATTCCTCCAGCCCATCTTAATAACAACATTAACATCGCTCAGCCGCTCTCAATTTTGCGCTCCTCGACCGGGGGTTTCGCCTCTGTTCATCGGAAGCCGGCTGAACCGGTTTCTTATTCAAGATTCGAAAATCCGGATCAACCTCTATGTCGTGCCGGGCGAACGGATCGTCAGACTTCATACGCGATGCCGATCGTTCTTTTAAAAAGTTTTTTACAATCCTGTCTTCAAGCGAGTGATACGAGATGACAACCAGCCGTCCGCCCGATTGCAGAAGATCCGTTGTTTCCGAAAGCGCTTTTGCGAGATGATCGAGTTCTGCATTGATCTCGATCCGCAACGCCTGAAAGATCCGCGCCAATGAATTTACGAGATGCCGTTCACCGACGATGCTTCGGACTATTTCTGCAAGCTCGCCGCTCGTTGTTATCGTTCGCTTTTCTCTCTCCTCTGTAATTTTTCGTGCTATTCGTCGCGCTTTCCGTTCTTCGCCGTAATAGTAAAAGAGATCGGCGAGTTGACTCTCTTTATATGTTTGCAATACATCTACAGCCGTTAACCCCGACCGGGTATCCATGCGCATATCCAGCGGAATCCCGACATGTCGGGACTGATAGCTGAAACCGCGCTTCGTGTTATTTATCTGAAACGATGAAACACCGAGATCGAAAAGTATACCGTCGACGGTCTGTATGGACAGTTCCTGTAATCGATCCCGGATGTTGCTGAATACATCCTGTACAAATGTTATTTGTGATATCCACGGCTGCAATCTCTTGCTCGATTCAGCTATTGCATCCGCATCCCTATCAAAACAAACAATGCGAGCTCTATCTGAAATGTTCTCCATTATCGCTTTTGTGTGTCCTCCTCCTCCTGCCGTCGCATCGACATACACACCGTCGCGCGATGTAATCAGATATTCTATAACCT
>PWJF01000568.1 GCA_003560935.1 Ignavibacteriales bacterium | reverse complement strand
TTTTGTTGTGTCTTCGCTGCACTCGCGGAAATGCGCTATCAGCAGCTCAGTGCCGGTAAGCATCTCGTCTCCGGGGGGTTCTTTCGTTAACCCTCCCGGGAAAGCTTTGCCGCAGTGTTTTATGAGGTTATTCCAGAAAACCTCTTGCGGATCAATGATTTCCGGCGCCCGTTCTGAAGTGCATGATAGCAGTAAAAATGCCAGAACAAGAAGTGAAGTGTTTCTCATAAATAAACCATCGAATAATATTTGGAATTTATTGGTAGTTTGTAATTTGGAATTTGTTATTTGAGTCTACTCCGAAAAAGTTACTCCAGCCACGGATTACACGGATTAACGCTTTAATTATGCCGTATATTATAAAAAATCCGTGAAATCCGTGGCTATTTAAACCGACTAATACTTATCGGAGTAGACTCTTATTTGGAATTTTTCTACTCACCATACATTTCATTCCACCACTCCGGCTGGTCTTTCAGATACTTATCGAACCAGGCAATAATCGTATCTCCCCATTTTATGCGTTTTTCGTGATCCAGGATGTGGTGATCCTGTCCCTCTACTTTGATATATTCAACCTCTTTTCCAAGCAGTTTCAGGGCGACAAAGAGCTGCGTACTCTCGCCGGGAGGTACGTTGGTGTCGGAATCGCCAGTCAGGAGCAATAACGGTGTATTTATCTTATCGGCACTGAAAAGCGGACTCTGATCGACGTAAATATCCCGTCTGTTCCACGGAAAGCTCTCTGCGGTTGCGACGGCGCTGTATGAGTACCCCCAGTACCCTTCGCCCCAATAGCTCGAGATCGAACTGATGCCGGCATGAGAGACTGCGGTTGTGAAGATATCCGTTTGCGTAACGAGGAGCATGGTCATGAAACCGCCGTAGGATGCTCCGATACCGGCTATGCGATCAGGATCGACAAAATCATGCGCATCGAGAAATTTCCTCGTGCCGTCGATTATCTCGCCGGCGACAGTTTTCCCCCAATTATTGACGTGCCGGGCCGAGAACTCCTGTCCGTATCCGACCGCACCGCTGGGCTGCAAGACATATACGACATAACCTTGAGCAGCCCACTTGTTCTTAGGATACCGCCCTTCAAATGCTCTGGAGACGGGCGACGTGCCGCCGTAATAGTATACAATGAGCGGGTACTTTTTATCGGGATCGAAATCGGGGGGGTAATAGATCATACCGTCTATTTCGGTTTCCCGCTCATTTATGAATGTCCATTCTTCGATCTTACCGGTCTCAATGTGACGATAGACTTCTTCGTTCGGATCGTACAACAACGTAGTACGTTTTCGGTTGAGATCAATAAAGTAAAAGCGCGGGGGTTCCGTGGCGCTTTCACCGGTATAGACCGCAACGGGACGTGTATGAGCGAGATCAAAATTTCCGACAATATCAATTCCAAGATCGACTTTCTCATATCGTTTGGTCCTTACATTATACCGGTACAAATTGTTGAAAGATTTGTCGGTGGTACTGAAATAAATTGCATTTTCGGCATGACTCCAACGGGCGGACGATATTGATGGATTAAAATCGCGGCTGATAGCTTCAACCGAACCCGTTGCGGTATCGTATATATACGCCTGTGTATCGTATTCATTCGGTATCATACCGGCGGGAACGTTAATTCCTTTATCTCCAAAGAAGGAAGGACCCGCGGTGATAAGAATTTTTGTACCGTCGGGAGACCATTGTGCGCTCGCACTCCAGCTTCCGGTGTGAATTGTATCAAGCGACATCGTTTCCAGATCGAGCGTAAATAATTCAGTGAATGAATAGGGTTGCTCTGTGAAATTATGTGTCGTGCGTGAAATAATGAGCCTTTGCCCGTCCGGACATATGGAGTTCAAGTCGGTTGATAATTCCCCTGCCGTAAGTCGCCGGCGTGCACCCGACGGAACGTGTACGAGGTGCAGATAGCTTCGTTGTGTCCACCAGGGCCATCGCTCAACCGGTTTTGTGATACGGCGCATGAAACTATTGTCCTGTTCATCCCGCTGGTTAATAGTAAACACAATGAAATTGCCGGTCGGAGACCAGTCGTAGGAACCAAAATTCTCGATATCTTCCAACAGGGCATGTTTCTCTCCGTTCTCAAGATTTACTATCCAGAGGGTCGCTTTACCTTCATCCCGCTGCACATATGAAAAGCGTTTGTTGTCCGGTGCCCAGGCGAAGTTGCCGATGCTCAGATCGCCACTGAAGGTGCGGATGAGCGAGTTGTTGCGTGTGTTGTAAATCTTTATCCATGTTTCACGGTGCGGGGCTGTGCCGACCGGCGTGCTTGTACTGACCGCGGCAAGAGCGCCGTTGCGGGTAATGTGTACCGACCCGACCCTGGGGTCATCGAGAACGTTTGTTATATCGATATATCTCTCCGGCGAAAGAGAGATGGTGAGATTTTCCGGAGAATATGGCTCCTTAATCGTTAATGATGTACTTATGTTCCAATCTGCTTCATTATCCGGATCGTTCATGCTTTTGATGATCAGTGTATGTTTGCCGTTTTTTAACGAAAGAGTCTGAGATATAGATCCCGGTGAACAGTTATCCGGCGGCTCATCGGGGGTATTGCTTCCGGTCTTTGAACCAATCCGTTCACCGTTGAGATACACTTCAAACAAATGGCAGCTTTCGACCTTGAGATCCGCTTTCATCCATCGATTTGTTTTGAGGTATGCCGCTGCGTAATATACATCCGGATCGGAGCCGCTTGCATTAAGTTGTAGACCGTTAGTACCGATTCGCTTCTCCTGCCAACGCAGTTTTTGATCATGACGCCAGTCAAAGTCAGTGTCTCGAACGGGCTTTAATTCTTTTACAGGGAAATAATCATACGAAAGCAGATCACTGAGCTGTACAATATTCCTCTCGCCTACATTGAGAGCCGGGAACGGTGCGTTAACCGGTCCGGCTACGAGATAATTATCAATTTCAATAGTTGCAGTTTCATCGGCGATTGAATAAGTTAACGGAATAAGGAAAAAGTACAAAAGGGGAACTATGCAGTAAATCCTCATAGTATAAACTCCGGAAAATAGTGGAACAATTGCTTTTTTCAGCCAGAGGCTGATTCGCTTAGCGGAATTCGAATTAATATCGTGTGGAACAATATACAAAATTCTGCCATAAAAATAGTAAAGTTGCCTTAAAAAGAAGAATTGATATATTTCAATATGGAGAAAAAATCCGATAACGCCGCCCGACAAATCAATAGGAACATTCATTTGTTTCGATGTCCCGTGTGCGATGAACGGATGGCCGTTCATGAAGCAAGGAGTCTTGTTTGCATAAACGGACATTGCTTTGATATCGCACGGAGCGGCTATGTGAACATGCTTACCGGAACGGTGCATTCAAAATACAATGCGGAAATGTTTCTATCCCGCAAGATAATATCCGGACACGGTTTTTTTGATCCGTTGATTGAAGCGTTACATGCTGTCATACCATCCGGGATCGATAAAACTCCCGGAAATACGAACTTCATGCTCGATGCGGGTTGTGGAGAAGGGTCTATTATCTCTCGTCTACTTAAAAAATCACTACAGGAAATTAATTATCCGGTACAAGGAGTTGGCATAGATATTTCAAAAGAGGGAATCCGTCTCGCCGCGCGTGATTATGAAAATTGTATCTGGCTCGTCGGAGATATTACCGATATGCCGTTTATGCCGAACCAATACGATGTTATTCTGAATATTCTATCGCCTTCAAATTATAAAGAATTTAAACGGATCCTTAAAGACGACGGCATCCTCATTAAAGTTCTGCCCGGTGAAAACTATCTCGCCGAAATCCGGGAAATGCTCTTTGCTGACACGGAAAAGGCGGCATATTCAAACAAAGATACATTGAGACTTTTCAATGAAAATGTTAGTAGTATGACAAATCAAAACATCAGCTATACAATACGAATCGACAACGGGATTATACCGCATGTTGTACGAATGACGCCTCTAACATGGAAGGTCAAACCGGAGGATATAAAGAAAGTCAATATTAAACAGCTTAGAAATGTATCGGTTGAATTCACAATCCTTGTCGGAAAGAAATAAAAATGATTATTTACCTTTTCGCGACCTTTTCTGAGGTATGCTGTTCCGGGTATAACGCGGGTTCAGTTCAGAGGATTCTTTAAGAAAGTCTTCAAACGTTTTCAGTTCGTCTTCTTTCATATCGGGGATGGTGAGGTATTGGAAATAGACATGATCCTGTAAAAACCGGTTTCGATTTTCGGGTTTTCTCAAATCGGTCTTATATTCTCTTCTAAGTGCAGGGTCTTGTGCAAGAAACTCATGCAGTTCGCTCTTCGGTCTTTCTGATCCGATGATACCGGTTAATCGTTCGAGTAATCCATCTTCTAATTTAGGGGAAGCAACGCCGACAAACAGACATCGCGGCGGAGCTTCATCGATCCAGAAAATAAACGCACCCGGTATCGGCGGGACGTTCGGAAGATCGTCAACCGTCCTGAGAGGACTCATTTTAAGATTTTGAAATAAATTATAGAACTGATGTCTGGCTACTTTGCTTGTGTTTCGCATAGTGATGAATTTACTCCATGTCCGGGTAATTATGTGTTTCGGTGTGCTGTGCCCAGAGGGGGATTCGAACCCCCACATCCTTGCGGACACTAGCTCCTGAAGCTAGCGCGTCTACCAGTTCCGCCATCTGGGCTGGATTCAATGACTTCTCAATTGCTTTTTAATCAATGATCCCGACAGAGTCGGGAGAATTAATTGCTTTTTAATCAATGATCCCGACAGAGTCGGGAGGATTAATATATGGTGTTTACAATACGTTAGTAACTTGTTGCACCCCGTTGCCGCCGCTCTTCATCGCGTCGCAATGATGTGTGCTCATCACATGTTCCGGGTGCAATTCTTCTGATGAAAACTTCCGCGCTTCTGCTCGGACAAAATTCCGTTGCAATCATTTTTGTATCGTTGCAGATGATCACTTCTACGACACCGTCGGGTTTTTTAAAATATTCGACGGGCATCCCGATCGTTCTGTCTTCGTATACATATTTCATAAATCGCGCCCAGATGGGCATTGCAGCGCGCGAACCCTGTCCGTCGGACCAGTCATGAAAAGTAATGCGGTGGTCGTCAAAACCGACCCAAACACCTGCGGCGATCTGCGGAGTATAGCCGATAAACCACGCATCGGCGAAATCCTGTGTCGTACCGGTCTTACCTGCAGCAGGATAGTTAAAGAAATTTCTGGCAGCGATGCCTGTACCACCGTCGATTACATCTGTGAGCATGTCTGTCATTAAATATGCGGTCTCCGGACTGAGGACTTCACGACGGTCTGGTGTATAGTCAGCTATAACGTTACCGTCCTTATCTTCAATACGTAGAATTGCAATAGGTTCAACATACACACCTTCATTTGCAAATACACCGTACGCCGAGGTAATTTCAAGCGGTGAAAGTTCCGATGTCCCGAGCGCAATCGAGGGATATGGGGGAATATGTGACGAGATTCCCATCCGCCGTGCGTACTGAATGACCTGTGATACAGGTGCTATTTCCATGATCGTACGGACAGCAATAAGATTGATCGATCGTGCAAGTCCTTCCCGCATCGTATTACGACCACCGAAACTTCCGTCGGCATTGGTCGGGCGCCATTGTTGATTGTCTGCGAGTTGTAACACGACCGGCTGGTTTAACAACTCATATGCCGGAGCGTATCCATTATCGACAGCGACAGTATAGACAAAGGGTTTAAAAGCCGAGCCGGATTGGCGCCGTATCTGAATTGCTCGATTCAGGCCGTATCGTGTGGCACGGAGGTCGGAACCACCCACCATTGATAATATATGTCCGCTCTTTGGATCAATCGCGACAAAGCCGGTTTCAATTTGCTGTGTCTGGCGTTTTACCTCTTTAACGAATGTAGTATCGTTCATCAGCGCACTTCGAATACTATCCCGGGCTTCGGGAGTATTTGCTCGCCTGTAATCTTCATAATCACGTACATGCCGATCGAGTGCGATCTGTAATATTTCTCTGCCTCGACGGATGTTCCAGTTCCATCTTTTATCAAATCTTTCCTGGTATTGTCCAAGGTGTTCTTCAACTGCCTGGTTTGCATGTTTCTGCATGCGGCTGTCGAGCGTAGTATACACGTTCAAACCATCGCGGTATATATCAAAACCGTATTGTTCAGAGAGCCGTGCGAGCTGCCGCCTGACGTGTTCTACAAAATGCGGTGCAATGCCCGTAAACGCATATAGATCGCGTTCGCGCAGAAAAATTTCCTCCTCGCGTGCTTCCCGGTATTGTTCTTCGGTTAGAGCGCGCTGCTCGAGCATAATCGAAAGGACGAGGTTACGCCTGCTCTTTGCCCGTTCCGGATGATTAAACGGATCGTATAATGCCGGCCCGGGGAGTAATCCGATGAGCATTGCAGATTCCGAGAGCGTCAAATCGGCGGGGATTTTTCCGAAATACATTTGTGCAGCAGATGCGATCCCGTATGTTCCTCTTCCAAAGAAGGCAATATTCAAATACATTTCTAAAATTTCATCTTTGGTGTATGTCCGTTCGATCTGCACTGCGGTTAATGCTTCGCGTAGTTTTCTGATAACGGAAAATTCCTGAGTCAGATATAGATTTCGTGCAACCTGTTGGCTGATCGTGCTGTATCCGCCGCGAAGTCTCATATCGATTATGTTTTTTACGGTCTGCTTGACAACCCGGTCTATATCTAATCCCCAGTGGCGATAGAATTTCCTGTCTTCCATTAAAATGAGCGCATTGATGAGTTCATCCGGTACTTCATCGAGTGTTACACGGCTTCGATTCGTGATGAAATATCGGCCGAGGACCTCTCCGTCTATCGAATATACGCGTGTGGATAATTCGGGCCTTGGATTCTCGAGCTGCTCAAGAGAGGGGAGACCGGAGAAGAGATGAACCATAAAGAAAATACCGCCGCCGCCGATCAGAATTCCCGCAACGAGCAAAACTTTCCAGTAGCGTTCGTACCAGCGGTCAGTTCGCCGTTGTTTCCTCGACGTGAAACTCTTTCTGTATTCAGGATCATTAAAGTATCGATCCATATCATGCGAACTATAATAATGCTTTCCGTTCATTTATGCCAACGTCTCCTTTGATACGTTCCATGTGTTTAATGTCACTTCTTTGCCGTCGAACACCGCATAGGTGTTGTGGGTTATCCAGTCGCCCAGATTAATATATTGACGGTTATCAATGGTTAATTGTTCCGGCGTATGGTCGTGTCCCATGATAACATAATCATAACCGTCGGATAATTTTTTTGTTGCATATTTTCGTAATGCATCCTGTTCAAGGACGAGACCGTTTTCAGAATGATTATCGCGACTGGTCATGGATGATTTACGTGCCAGAACAATTCCGATATCGGGATGGAGGAGGCGATATAAAAATATGTTCGTTTTATTTCGAAGTATCGATCGAAGGATACGATATCCTTTATCTTCATCATTCAATCCATCCCCATGGTGCAGATAGAACCGCTTTCCGTTAAGAGTAATCGAAACCGGTTCGTAGTAAACATGAACACCCGTCTCTTCCGTGAAACGTCTGCCAAGCCAAAAATCATGATTACCCACAAGCAAATGAACTGCAATCCCGTTATCCGAAAAATTTTCCAACCGCGTAAGTATACGGTGAAAACCTTTCGGAACAACATGTTTGTACTCAAACCAGTAATCGAACAGATCACCTAAAATGAAAAGTTCCTCTGTCTCATCCTGAATATCATCAAAAAATGAAAACAGACGGAATTCCTTCTCACGCTCCTGTTGTTTATCCTGTAGTCCGAAATGGCAATCGGATATAAAGAATATTTTTTTCATCATTGTAAGGTATCAAAAATATAAGAAAATTTCCACAGTATTTTCATATTTTACATTAAATTTATTCCGTAACCCTCAGGGGCGAAATCATTTGTAGTACGCTCAATTCAGACACTTGATTTATCGTCACGTATTTCATATATTTAGATTAAGTCTAAATAAATATTACCGGTACTACAGACTAAAACATTTACTAATCATGCACGTTCCTGAACGATGTGATTATTTAAAGCTCAGAGATGTAACAAAAACGTTTCCGGGACAGACTGTTCCCGCGGTTTCGAACCTTTCATTTTCTATAAATTACGGTGAGATACTTGCATTGCTCGGTCCAAGCGGATGCGGGAAAACGACAACGCTTCGTCTCATTGCCGGCTTTGAACATCACCATGAAGGACAGATTTGTCTTGCCGGTAGAACCGTATCGAGTCCCGTGTATTCAATTCCTCCCGAGAAGCGTAATGTCGGAATCGTTTTTCAGGATTATGCGCTCTTTCCACATCTGAATGTCTGGCAAAATGTTCGATTCAGTTTCAATTCTCGTTCACGTAAACACGATGACACTATCAAAACAATTTTATCTCTTGTAGGATTGTATGATTTACGTAACCGCTATCCGCATGAGCTATCGGGCGGACAACAACAGAGGCTCGCACTTGCACGTGCGCTTGCACCTCGCCCGAATATTCTGCTGCTTGACGAACCGTTCAGCAACCTCGATGCGGACCTGCGTGAACAGATGCGTATAGAGGTCAAGAATATCCTGCGGGCAACCGAAACTACGACCGTATTTGTAACACACGACCAGGAAGAGGCGTTTGCATTTGCAGATAAGGTCGGTGTACTGCAGGAGGGGAAGCTTAAACAATTCGATACACCGGAAAAAATTTATCATACACCGACGACACGTTTCATAGCAGACTTTGTCGGGGAAGCGGATTTTATTCCCGGAACGATCGTACAACCGGGTGTCGTTGAAACCGATCTCGGATTATTCCCGAGTTACAGTCACGTTCCCGAAGGAGCGCGGGTTGAAGTTATGATCCGACCGGATGATGTAAAGATCCGGCCGGGTGCTGATGAAACAAACGGTGAAATAGTTCAGCGGACTTTTCGCGGCTCAATCAATTCTTACATGGTGAAACTCGACGGCGGTCCGGTTCTCCACAGCGACCAACCGTCGACGTTGCTCTATGATGCCGGTACGCGTGTTCGTGTCCAGCTTGAGGTGGAACATGTAGTCGTCTTCCCCCGTACCAAACGTGATACCGACCGGTCTCATTCGTATACACCGGATGTTGAACTCTCGTTAACAGGAACCCGGCAGGTCGTTTAAGATTTTCTATCTTTTGCATCTGCTATGCAACGAAGAAACAGTCGTATAATAAACGCGGTTACTCCCCACACAGTCTTATCTCCGTATTCATAAAAATAGACTTCGTGTTCTTTCCCTTTAAACTCACGATATTCAATCCGCAAATTATTTGGATCGGCAAAGAATGATAATGGAACTGTGAAAGCATCTTTTACTTCGACTCGATTAAGGCGGAGGGGCGGTAATGTTTTCAAAATCCCGACTACCGGCGTGACGAGGAAGCGGGATGGAGTGGTTACTTCATCAATTAATCCTATTACTTCAATATCACGACGCGAAATACCAAGCTCCTCTTCAGTTTCGCGCAGCGCTGCGTCGATAATCGATGTATCAGCAGAATCAA
>PWJF01000291.1 GCA_003560935.1 Ignavibacteriales bacterium | reverse complement strand
TACGACGGCACAGTCTGCAAACGAATAGATCGTATCCGGAAATACCATCAGGAAGAAACTCGAAACGATTTTTATCCCTTCGGCAAGTCCGATAGTCTGAATTGCCGCGCGCAGCACATCGCCCGTTGTCGAAATCGATCCTGCGACGCTGCCGTTCGCCATTCTCTCGCGTACCATCATCGCTCCGAAGTACAAAGGATTCTTCATTGTCTGCTGTGCCTGTTCGATCGTTATGCCTTTTTCTTTTCTGAGATTGAAAAAGATATTCGCAAAATTGCTTGTCTGTTCCGATGACTCGGGATCGATGATGCGCAGTCCGTGGAGCGATGAATCCGCATCCTTTGCTTTCTTTTCGATTAAACGCGGGTCGCCGATTAACGATACATCCGCAATACCGCTGCGGGTGAGCGTACGCGCCGCCCGGATCGTTCGTTCGTCAGTTGCATCCGGTAATACTATATGCTTCTTTCTTTTTTTCGCTTCTTCGATTATCTTATTTAGTATCGTCGGCTGTTTGGACGTCATCATATTTCTCGTGTTCTATAGCTCTTTGATCAGTTTTATTCTGAGTTGGTCGATTTGTGTAATGATTTCTTCGCTAATCTGCAGTGATTCTTCCGCCTCCGGTTTTTCAATCATCTCGAAGTCGCCGTAATCGACCTCGGTTCGCCGTGCGAGAAGAGATTTGAATTTTTTAACAAGGTTTGCGGGAAGCTGATTGGTTTTTATGAATCTGAGACTGAATAATGTTACGGCGCCGTCATGCGATTCAGCGTTAACACCCTCGAGAATTAATAAAGACCGGACAGCGTTCAGCGCGGCATAATATGATCTGTTTACCGATGTTTTTATTCTTTCATCCTGCAGTGTCGCACGGGCATCTTCCAGAAACTCCTTTGCCTTTTGTATTCTGGATTCGCTGAGATTGATCTTATCTTCTTTTGTGAGGGTCATAACGGTATTGCTTCGCTTGCGATGTTCCGGTAAAAGGGTGAGTTATGCTTTTTCTCGTTCTCAAACGATTCGGCGGTTTTTATCACCGGAGAGAATGATAAGCCGTGCTCGTTTTCAATTTCGACAATAATACTGATTATTTCTTTTTCGATTCGTATATCTTTTTCGGATACTACGATAAGCACATCGAAATCCGACCATGCCGTATGATCACCCCGTACCCGCGAACCGAATGCATATACCCCGGCTATCACATCCCCGAATGTGCCGCGCAATTCCTTTGCAATATGTTCGAGTGCTTCCCGCTCGTGAGTATACATAATAATTGTGTTGTCCGTAATCATAGTACCTGTTCTTATCAATATACTCAAAAAAATCATCATTTTAAATTTCGCCTGAAACTGAATTTTTGTCAGTATCCGGAAAAAGGCCAATCTGTTAAAAACGGTAGTATTTCACCTATTCTTGACTTAATGGCAGACATTGGATATATTACAAAGTTAAGGATTATAAAATCGGGAGGATGTTTTTAGTCGATGAAGAACAAAAAAGTGTATATCGAGACATACGGATGTCAGATGAATCTTGCGGACAGCGAGGTCGTATCGAGTTTGCTCCATGATGACGGTTATGAGTTTACAAGATCGCTCCGTGATGCGGATGTTGCGCTGGTGAATACGTGCAGTATCAGAGACCATGCGGAGCAGCGCGTCATCAGCCGGCTGGGTGAATTTAAACGCTACAAATCGAATAACCCGGAGATGGTAATCGGCGTACTCGGATGTATGGCCGAACGCCTGCGGAGCAAGCTGCTCGATCAGCTCAGACTTGTCGATATCGTTGTCGGACCCGACGAATACCGGAAATTACCCGGTCTGCTGGGTGCGGCATTCGATGGTGAAAAAGGAATTGCGGTAAAGCTCTCAAAGGTGGAGAACTATGACGACATCATTCCGCTGCGTACGGATGGCGTGAGTGCGTGGGTATCCGTCATGAGAGGATGCGACAAGTTCTGTACGTTCTGTGTGGTTCCGTATACGCGCGGACGTGAACGGAGCAGAACATTACACAGCGTCGTACGTGAAATTGAACAACTCTTCGACCGGGGTTTCCGTGAAGTAACACTCCTCGGTCAGAATGTAAATTCGTATCGCGACGGTGAACATGATTTCTCGGATTTGTTGATGTCGGTCGCCCATATCGACCCCAAACTGAGGGTGAGGTTTACGACATCGCATCCGCAGGATATGTCGGATAAACTCATCCGCGCCATTGCCGATTATGATAACATTTGTTCCTATGTACATCTTCCCGTGCAATCCGGCTCGGATTATATTCTTGAACTGATGAACCGCACCTACACGATCGACCATTATATGAAACTGGTCGGGAAGATTACATCGACAATACCCGGTGTTGCACTCTCGACGGATATAATAGCGGGATTCCCGACGGAGACGGAAGAAGATCATCAAGCCACGCTCGAAATTATAAAAGAAGTGCGCTTCGACGGTGCGTTCATGTTCAAATATTCTCCGCGTGAAAACACAAAAGCATGGAATATGGGGGACGACGTTCCCGACGAAGTTAAAACGCGCCGTCTTAATGAGATCATCAATCTGCAGCGGTCTATATCGCTTGAGATCAATAAACAAACGATCGGAAAATCCTTTGAAGTGCTGGTCGAAAGGACCAGCAAAAAATCCGATTCATATTTTATGGGAAGAACCGATACGAACAAAACCGTTATCTTCCCCGAAGGAGATTATAACGTCGGTGATTATCTAAATGTTAAAATTTACGATGCCAATTCCGCAACACTGTTCGGTCACGTGGTAACGAGGCAGGGTTGGGTTGACGTACGTATTGCGGTGGAGGCATAAATAACGAACGGTGTTATTGGTTTAATAGTTATTAGTTAATGGTTTCGGCGAGTTAAAACCAATAACAATTAACCGATAACTAATAACACTAATGAGTGGAGATAGAAAAATGAAGAGAGCTATTTGTATCCTGGTCGCATTTGTTATATCGGTAACTACACACGCGCAGATCGAACCCGACATTCAATCGCGTCTTGAAAAAATATACCGCGGCGATGTGGAAAGTGTGCGCGAGGAGCTGCCTTCGCTGCTCAGCCGATATCAAAATCATCCCGGTGTGTTGTATTTGCAGGGGATGCTGACAACCGACGGACCCGAGGCGGTGAAAATATTTCAGAGCATAGTGGATAATTTCCCGGAAAGCGAATGGGCGGACGATGCGCTGTATCGCGTCTATCAGTATTACTATTCGGTCGGATTATACCGGACTGCCGAGCAAAAGCTGAATCAATTAAAGCAGGATTATCCCCAATCGCGGTATACGTTCGGCCAGCAGCCGCAATTCGACCGGCGATCGGAAATTGCAGAAGAACAGATAGAACGGCACGCGCCGGCTGCGACGCGCGAACCTGAACGCGATACAAGGCAGCGGCCGGCATCGCGCTATCCGTATTCGCTGCAAGTCGGTGCATTCAGCACATACGAGAATGCAATGCGGCAGCGCGATATGTTGAAAGATATTGATGAACCGGTAGAGATAACCACCCGTATGCAGGGGGGACAAACGTTGTATCTTGTGTGGGTAGGAGCATTTCAATCACGGGATCAAGCCACAGAGTACGGTCAAAAGCTTAGACGGCAATTTAATATTGAAACAATGATTGTGGGCCGGTAAGAAAAACAATTACGCAATGAAACGATATAGTATCGAGAAAATATGCGAGCGGTTCGGCATTGTTGCCGAATCAATGGAGATGCGCGAAATATTACACGCTGTACAGAACGTCGCGCAGTCGGATATTACCGTTCTTATTACCGGTGAAAGCGGCACCGGAAAAGAAATTATTGCAAAAACAATTCACGGCTTAAGCAGCCGGGCCGATAAACCGATGATATCGGTGAATTGCGGTGCGATCCCCGAAGGAATTATCGAGAGCGAATTGTTCGGACATGAGAAGGGTGCGTTCACAAGCGCAAGCGATCAACGGAAGGGATATTTCGAACTTGCAGACAAAGGGACTATCTTTTTAGACGAGATAGGGGAATTGCCGCAGCAGACGCAGGTCAAATTTCTCCGCGTGCTTGAAAACGGCGAGTTTATGCGCGTCGGATCGGGTGAGTCGAAACGAGTGGATGTACGCGTCATTGCAGCGACCAATAAAGATATCGAGGAGGAAGTGAGCGTGAAGCAATTTCGTGCGGATCTCTACTACCGTCTCCGGTCCGTTAATATCCGTATCCCCCCCCTGCGTGAACGCCGCGACGATATCGTACCTCTCGTTAAAAAGTTCGCGGAGGAATTTGTTCAAAGCTCCAGGATGGGTTCGGGCGGTTTTTCATCCAATGCAATGGATGCATTAATCGAATACGAATGGCCGGGAAATGTCCGTGAGCTTCGCAATGTCGTGGAAAGTTTGATCGTCCTTGAACCGGGCCGCGAGATACACGCTGAAGAAGTACGCAGGTTTTTGTCAAAGATGCATCGCCCGGCGGTTCACCGTAATTTTATTGATAATCAATATTTGCCGGTGCATCTCCATAAATCGAGCGAGCAGGCCGAGCGTGAACTTATTTACCGCGCGTTACTCGAGATGCGAAAAGATATTCTCGAATTGAAAGATTATTTAATGAACCGCCATCCGGAGCCGCAGCGTGTTCATCTGCTGCCGGCATCGGTGCATAACGATAATAGCCGCAACGTCAAAAACGAGATGATCGAAGAACTGCCCTCGATCGAAGAGATGGAGAAATCGTTGATCAATGAAGCATTGCGTCGAACAGGCGGCCGCAGGCGCGATGCGGCAAAAGCTTTACAAATAAGCGAGCGAACATTATATAGAAAGATAAAGGAGTATGGGTTATGAGCCGGGTGAAAGGATTGTTTGTTATCTTTATCGTCATTGGATTATCCGGGTGTGCCGGATGCCCGTATTCATTTACAGGCGCATCGGTGCCTCCTCACATTAACACAATTGCAATACCGATGTTCGACGATCAGAGCGGATTCGGTGAGCCGCAGCTCCGCGAGCTGCTGACGTCCGAGGTGACGCAACGTTTCGAAAGAGACGGCAATCTCCGTATTGCCGGGAGAAACGAAGCCGATTCGATTCTCGATGGAGTTATTACACGAGTGAGCGATGAAATATCGGTCGTTGAAGGGCGTGCGGATCGCGCATCGGTTCAAAGGATTACGATCTCAGTGAGGATTGCCTGGCAGGATGTTGTCGAGCGGAGGGTCATCTTCGAGAATACCGTTAGCAACTGGGGTGAATATGACGTCGCTGTCGGAGGACCTGCCCAGCGCCAGGAGGGAATTGACGAAGCAATACGGAAACTCTCCGAGGATATTTTGCTCGCTACAATCGCCCGCTGGTAATCCATTATTAATATCGGTAAACACATGGAAAATAACACCTCAGAAATAAAACAGTTGGAAGAAATCCTCAGGCAGAATCCGGATTCACCGGTATTTATACGTTTAGCCGCGTTATACATCAAATCGGGTGAGTATCTGCATGCTCTGGCGCTGTGCGACCGGGGGACGGGTACATACCCTGAATATGCAACAGGTTTTTTATTACGGGCCGAGGCGCTCCAACATCTTGAAAAATTTGAAGAATCCATAGAAAATTATCAAAAGGTTCTGGATATTTTGCCGCGATGTGCGGTTGCGGGAAACCGGATAGAGGAGTTGAAGCGGAAGCTCAAGAAAACGAAGCCGGAACTTCCGACCGATAAAGAAAAAGAACCCAAAACCGAAGGAAAAGAAATACCCCACAAAAAACCTAAGGCAGATTTAATTGAGAACCTTGCTGAACAATTAAAGGGGTATAAACCCGCGCGACCGGACAGCGAGAGGATGAAAAATGAATCAGTGGACATGGGTGATACATCTGAAGGCGATCTGCCGATTGTGTCCGAAACGCTTGCGACTATTTTCTTTAAACAAAAACAGTTCGACCGGGCGATCGAAGCCTATCGGCAGCTCATCAAGCGAAATCCGGAAAAGGCAGATATATACCTTACAAAAATTAAAGAGGTTGAGGAGGCGAAGAATAATGAGGGGTAGCGACTATTCTGCTTTCTTTCCGGATGCCTGAAGCGAATTCGTGTACGTCCTTAACGTGCGCTTTTTGTTTGAAGCATTGTTTTTGTGAATCAAACCCTTCGCAGCATATTTGTCCAGAAGCGCGGTAGTTTTTTTCAATATCGGTTCCGCTTCTTCTTTGGTTTTGGCCGAACGAACTTTCTTGACCAGTGTTTTCAGGTGCGACATTTGCGATTTGTTTTGCTCTTTTCGCTTTTGACTCTGTTTGTTTCGCTTTACGGCTGATTTATGTTGTGCCATGAATGTCCCAAAATATTTATGTTAATCTATTTCTGTTTAATTTAAACTACCAATGTAGCACATTTTCTTCATATAATCAAGACTGGAAACCTGATATTGTAATGATAAAAAAACGTGTTTTAATTGGAATGGAGTGTGCAGAATCTGCTACAATCATCCGTATTGCGAATTTCGAACATTTGACTCTATCCGAGAATATCCATGATGCCGTATGGCAATATAACGTTGAAGATAAGCGATTTCTAACCGATGTAAACCGTATTATTACCTCCGATTGCAAGGATAACGGATTGGGGTTCGATCAAATCGCGGCTATCGTGATTGCGGTGCCCGGCATGCTCAGATTCGAAGGGGAGTCCCGGATTGTGAAAGGTTTGGAAGAGCTTTGGAAGCGCAGAAAACATAAACCGAAAGTAGTGCACGTTATGAATCCCGGTATACTGGCGCTTGAGATTCTTTACCCCGACCAACCCGCTGTGTTTGTCTCCTGTGATACTAATGCCTATGTAGTCGCGCGGGATAAAAAAGGAGAGTTCATTTCTGCCGGCGGGTGGGGAGAACGGATACGGGACCCCGGAAGTACAAACGCAATCGGAAACAATATCATACAATATATTTCCCGGGTATACGACCGGCGTGCAGTCACAAGCCCGTTTATACAATCGACCTGTGAGTTGTTCTCTATCGATACTCCTGTGAAGTTTTATCAAGCTTCATACGATAACTCCATAGATCTTAACAAACTTGTTGCTGCCGCATTTAAAGCGGTAGAGGAACGGGATATAGTAGCCACCTCAATTCTTGATTCCGCAGCCCAGGATATTGTCGATCTGATCAGGCATGTGACGACGCAACTTCCGTTGAATCAAAGAATACCGCTCATGTTGACGGGACGTTTATTCGAAGAGGAAAAAATGTATGCTACTATGGTGCGTCGAAAACTAACGGCAACCCTTCCGCAAATAACAATGTCATCACATAGATTTTCTGCTCCCGATAGTGCGGTACAGTATGCAATAGATTATATGCGGAAACATAGAATTATAAAACAGTGAAATGAAAAATATATGCACGCTCAAACATAGTTTTTATCTATCAGTTCTTTTCATGCTCAACGCGGCGATACTCTTCATAAGCAGCGCCGGGCAAATACAGCGTACGGAAAAAATCGATTCACTTATTATACATGCTATTGATAATGGTGCCTTTCCGGGAGCTGTAGTGTTGGTCGGTGATAAAAACGGCATTATCTATCATAAAGCATTCGGGGCATTTACCTATGATGAAGGCGCTTCTCCGGTCGATGAATATACAATATACGATATCGCATCAATGACGAAAGTCGTTGCAACAACTTCGACGATTATGCATTTGTTCGATAACGGTGCAATCCATCCGGACGATACGGTGACTGCATTTATCCCCGGATACACTAACGAATATAAACAGAATGTAACGATCAAAGATTTGTTATTACATACCGGAGGATTGCCGTCCTGGAAAGAATTTTATTCTGAGACTGCTTCCCGAAGTGAGATGATTCGACGCGTTATCGAAACACCGCTCGAAACCGCACCGGGTACACATTACCAGTATAGCGATCTCGGTATGATACTTCTCGGCGAAATTGTTGAGCGAATAAGCGGTATACCGATCGATCAATACGCCTCAAAGTATATCTTCGAGCCGCTCGAAATGAATTCAACTATGTTCAATCCGCCGCAGGATCTGCGTGATACCGTTGCACCAACGGAAATCGATACGCTGTGGCGGCGGGAACTCGTTCACGGCTTTGTCCATGACGAAAATGCATATCGTATGGATGGAGTAGCCGGACATGCCGGATTGTTTTCGAATGCACCCGACCTTGCCGGGTTTGCACAGATGATGCTGCGCGGCGGTGAATTGAAGGGCACGCGTATTTTTTCATCGGAGACTGTTCGATTGTTTACTTCTCGTTATAATGAGTTAAGCAGCAGAGCGTTCGGGTGGGACACAAAAACCGAAGGCGGTTATTCGTCTGCAGGAACGCGTTTGTCGCCCGCGTCATTCGGGCATACCGGTTTCACCGGCACTTCGATCTGGATTGACCCCGAACAGGATATTTTTATAGTGTTTCTTACCAATCGTGTCCATCCGGTTCGGGTAAATACAGAAATAGTTCACACACGGCCGGATTTGCATGACCTGGTCATCGAGGTATTTAGAAGCACGGATTCCTGAGCAGACGTTTTTTGATTATATTCGGAAAATTCGGTATTTTTAGTGAAGTTTTCTGCAATTAATATAATCAACTATTCCCGCCAGTACATTAACAAGGGATTGATGAATGAAAATACACGAATATCAAGCAAAAGATATACTGCGTAAATATAATGTCGCGGTCCCCGAAGGTGGAGTAGCATTTTCTGTCGAGGAGGCGGTAGAGGCAGCACATCGAATCGGCGGTTCGGTCTGGGTGGTAAAAGCTCAGATACATGCCGGTGGACGCGGTAAGGGGGGCGGCGTAAAAATCGCACGCAGCATTGAAGAGATTGAAATATTTGCCCGCGAGATGCTCGGCATGCGGCTGGTTACCCATCAGACCGGCCCGGAGGGTCGTATCGTAAAACGATTGCTTATAGAACAAGGGATTAATATTGCGCAGGAACTTTATTTTGGCATCACGCTCGATCGGTCTACCTCACAAAATGTTGTGATGGTATCGACCGAAGGCGGTGTGGAAATTGAAAAAGTAGCGGAGGAAACTCCCGAGCTTATTTTAAAGGAGTTCGTCGATCCTCATACCGGGTTTCAGGGATATCAAGCCCGCAAACTTGCATTCGGTCTCGGATTGACCGGCACACAATTTAAAAATGCCGTGAAATTTTTCACCGCTCTGTACAATGCATACGAAGATACCGATGCATCGCTTGCGGAGATCAACCCGCTTGTTGTGACCGGAGAAGGGGATGTGCTTGCGCTGGATGCAAAGATGAACTTCGATGATAACGCATTGTATCGACATCCCGATATCCATGAACTCCGTGATCTCGATGAAGAAGAACCCCTCGAGATCGAAGCTTCAAAATTTAATCTGAATTACATTAAACTCGACGGTAATGTCGGGTGTATGGTCAACGGCGCCGGTCTTGCAATGTCGACCATGGATATTATCAAATTAGCCGGAGGAGAACCTGCAAACTTTCTTGATGTCGGCGGTGGTGCGAGCGCCGAAACCGTGGAGAACGGTTTCCGTATCATCCTCAACGACCGGAACGTGAAAGCGGTATTGATCAATATATTCGGCAGTATTGTTCGATGTGATCGGGTAGCAACCGGTGTTGT
>PWJF01000187.1 GCA_003560935.1 Ignavibacteriales bacterium | reverse complement strand
TTTAATTGTACGCTATCTTTTTCAATCCCGCTGTTTCAGCGCTTCCAGCGAAATAATGAATTACAACAGGCAAAGGTTCAACTGAAACAGGCAGAGATAGAGTTCGAGGAAGCACGCAATCAGGCGCGACTCGATATTCGAATGGCAGTACTTGATCTGGAAGCATCGGCAAAACGAGTAGATGTTTCGGAACAAAACATTGTAGCTGCACGCGAAGAGCAACGACTTGCGGAAGAACGCTACAATCTCGGAGCCGGTACACTACTCGATCTCATAGTAGCCAATACCAATCTTGCACAGGCAGAAAGTAACAGAGTAGATGCAATCTTTGGTTTCTACCTATCAATACGTCAAATTGAGTACCTAACCGGAGAGGAATTATACTAAACCATGGCAGGAATGACATCGAAACGAAAGTTCATTTTATTGATTTTCGGGAGTTTGTTTCTGATCCTCGTAATTGCCGTGATACTCGGCAGTTCGAGGGAGAACGTAATTGCCGTGCAGACCGAAAAAGTCGAGCGGCATGAGATCGTCCAATTGGTCACCGCATCGGGCAGAATCCAACCCGAGACCGAAGTAAAGATCAGCGCGGAGGTGAGCGGCGAGATCGTCGAGCTGCCGGTACGCGAAGGTCGGCAAGTCCAACGCGGTGACCGTATCACCCGTATCCGACCCGATACATACATCGCAGCACGCAACAGAGCCCGGGCAGCTTATGAAGGTGCACAGGCGGAATTGAGACGCGCAGAGGCAAATCTCGAAAAAACTTTATCGGAATATAATCGCATGCAGGAATTGTTCGCCAAGCAGCTTGTTTCGGATTCGGAACTTATCACAGCCCGCACCAATTATTCCGTCGCTCTTGCAGGAAGAGATGCCGCTCAACATCAGATCGCACAGGCACAGGCGTCGCTTGAAGAGGCAAATGAAAATCTCCAGCGCACAAACATTTACGCACCCATCACGGGAACCGTGACCGTCGTAAATTCGGAACTCGGAGAACGGGTAGTCGGAACCGGCATGATGGGAGGCACCGAGATCATGGTCATCAGCGACCTTACACGAATGGAAGCGCGCGTCGACGTGGATGAAAATGACGTCGTGCGGGTTTCGATCGGCGACACGGCACGGGTCGAGGTAGACGCCTATCCCGACAGGATATTCGACGGTGTCGTCACCGAAATTGCTCACGCGGCAAGAACCCGCGGGATGGGTACACAGGACGAGGTCGTGAATTTCGAAGTTAAGATCAGAATCATTGAGCCCGATGTAATGCTGCGACCGGGCATGTCGATGATCGCCGATATCGAAACCGATATCAGAAACGACGTACTCGCAGTACCCATACAGAGCGTTACCGTGCGGGTGGACGATAGTAACACCGAGGAAACAAACAGGACAACCGAACGACGCCGCGGACGCGTTCGCGATCAACCGAACGAAATTGTATTTGTCGTCGATGGGGACAAGGTAAAAGCGGTACAGGTAAAACGGGGGATCATGGGTGAGCGATTTGTTGAAATCGTGGAAGGACTCGAAGAAGGGATGGAAGTTGTCACCGGTAGTTTCAGGGCGATCAACCGCGACCTTGAGGATGGTTCTCTTGTTAAAGTAGATAATCAACAGCGACGGAGCATCGCACGGAGCAATTAATGTAGATTAACGGAAATAAAAGGATTTGCACTATGGCAAACATTATCAAGATCCGGAACATCAGTAAAGAATATATCATGGGGGTGGAGACCGTTCATGCACTTCGCGACGTATCGCTTGATCTCAATAAAAACGAGTACGTAGCTATCATGGGTCCTTCGGGTTCCGGCAAATCGACGCTGATGAACATCCTCGGCTGCCTCGATACACCGACGAAAGGATTATACGAATTCAACGGTCTCAATGTGAGTAAAATGAACGACAATGAGCTTGCCCGGATCAGGAATAAAGAGATAGGGTTTGTCTTCCAGACATTTAATTTGCTTGCACGATCCGATGCGCTTCATAATGTCGAACTGCCGCTCATTTATGCAGGCGTATCGTCGGGCGAACGAAAGCGCCGGGCAAAGGAAGCTCTGGAGCAAGTCGGACTCGGCGACCGTATAACTCATAAACCGAATGAACTATCGGGCGGTCAACGGCAGCGCGTTGCAGTTGCACGCGCACTGGTGACGCGGCCGTCGATCATTCTCGCAGACGAACCGACCGGTAACCTCGATTCAAAATCGGGCGATGAAATTCTGGGACTGTTCGGAGAGCTTCACGAGCAAGGAAATACGATTATCGTTGTTACACACGAGGAATATGTAGCTGAACATTCCCGCCGGATCATTCGCATAAAAGATGGGCTGGTTGAGAGCGATCATCAGATTGAGAATTCAAGAATACCAAACGGTATACGAGAAGAATTAACATCATAATATAGATATGCTATTTTTTCATGAATTACGAGAAGGTATACGGATAGCAATCTCGGCGATCCGTGCAAATAAAATGCGCTCGGTGCTGACAACTGTCGGTGTCGTGATTGGTATCGTATCGGTTACGCTTATGGGAACGGCGCTTGAAGGCATGAATCGCGCATTTGACGAGAGTATCGAATCGATCGGTGCGGATGTTCTGTTTGTGCAAAAATTCCCGTGGTTTACCGGCGAGGACTGGTGGATTTACCGCAATCGTCCCGACATCAGAATGGATCATGCATCGGCACTCGAACGTTACGCCGTCATACCGCAGGCAGTTTCACCTTCCGCCAGTATGATGTCACGCATGAGCTTTCGTGAACGATCCGTGGAAGGAGTCTTTATATCGGGCACGACACACCGGTATACCGAATTCACCGGAACCGACCTCATGCTCGGACGCTTTATGACGCAACCGGAATCGGAAAGCGGCAGACCGGTTGTAGTCCTCGGTTCAGAAGTTGCCGATAAATTATTCGGCGTCGAAAACCCGTTAGGACAGCTCGTTAAAATCGATAATCATTCCTTCCGCGTCATCGGTGTGCTTGACCGTCAGGGCAGCTTTCTCGGTCTGTTCAGTCTCGATAATCAGGCTTTGATTCCGATGAACCGTTTTCTTCGAATGTACGGACACCGCCGGGATATTACCGTTGAGGTAAAGGTCGGCAGTCTCGATTTGATAGAGGAAGCGAAAGAGGAAATACGCGGCATCATGCGGCGCGAGCGGCGGCTCGAACCGTGGGAAGAGGATAATTTTGCGATTAACCAACAGGAGATGTTGACAACTACATTTGCGGGTATCAGCGCGGTCATAGGCGGGGTGGGATTTTTCATTACCGGATTGGCGCTGTTCGTCGGCGGTATCGGTATCATGAACATTACCTATGTGTCCGTATCCGAACGTACAAAAGAGATCGGCATCCGGAAATCCCTCGGCGCACCGAACCGATCTATCCTTATGCAATTTTTAATGGAATCGGCATTCATCTGTCTTTTAGGGGGTATCATCGGAGTGATGATTGCGTACCCGCTTAGCATGATAATCGATCAGGTAATACCGACGGCTATGCCGGTTACGATAGTAATTATCGCATTGATAATAGCGTTCATGGTTGGAATAGTTTCCGGCTTCTTGCCGGCGTTCCGTGCATCGCGATTGGATCCGGTCGAGGCGATACGGCATGAGTAAACGGCGCGGGGTGGGGAAGCGCACAGAGGTCGTAATTTCTAACAAAAGTTTATAAAATAGACCAAAAACGACAACCACATACCACATGCAAATAAAAGAATCCATAGGGATGGCGCTCGCGGCAATCAGAGCAAACAAACTTCGGTCGATATTGACATTGCTCGGCATCGCCATTGGTGTGTTTTCGATTATCGCCGTGATGACCTCAATGCGTGTGATGCAAAACAGTATCGAGAGCGGACTTACGGTACTCGGTGCACATACCTTTCAAGTACAGAAATTTCCGGTAATGCAAATGGGCCCTACCGATTGGCGAAAGTACCGTCAGCGGCGCGACATTGACTATCAACAAGCCCTTCTTGTACAAGATCGATCCAAATTAGCGCGCGCAGTCGGTATTGAGGCATGGCGGGGGGGTCGCATAGTATCATCGGCACATGCCCAAACAAATCCGAATGTCGCTATTACCGGCCAAAATCCCGAAGGATTATTTACCAACAACTGGAACGTGGCGGAAGGGCGAGGACTCATCGAACAGGATATTGAATTTGCCATAAACGTAGCCGTCATAGGAAAGAACGTTGCGGATCGATTATTTCCTTACAGCTATCCAATCGGGAAAGAAATTCGAATCGAGGGAGAACGTTTTGTAATTGTCGGGTTGTTCGAGGAACGGGGTAGTTTTCTCGGCGGGAATCAGGACAATTTTGTTGCAATTCCCATAACATCCTTCTTCAAATTATACGGAAAAGAAAGAACACTCGGTGTAATGGTGCAGGCACGAAGCGCCGATGTCTATTATGAAGCAATAGAAGAAGTACGGGGCATTCTTCGTGTTGCCCGTCATGTACCTCCCGGTGCACCGGACGATTTTGAAATATTTTCCAACGATACGCTCATCGAAGAATTTAACAGGTTAACGTTTCTTATCCGTGCCGGGATAGGTTTTATCAGTTTTATTGCACTGTTCGCCGCCGGTATCGGAATTATGAACATCATGCTTGTATCGGTAACCGAACGAACGCGTGAAATAGGTATTCGCAAAGCTGTCGGCGCTCGTAAAAACAATATCATGAGCCAGTTCGTCCTCGAAGCGATCGTGCTCTGCCAGATCGGCGGTATAGCGGGTATTGCGCTCGGCGTGATAGGCGGCAATGCACTGGCAATTTGGTTATCCATCCCCCCTATTTTCCCGTACGATTGGGCTGCGGTCGGGTTGATAATCTGTTCGGTCGTCGGCATCGTGTTCGGAGTCTACCCGGCATGGAAAGCAGCGAACCTCGATCCGATCGATGCCTTGCGGTATGAATGATTTTTGAAAGCAAAACAGTTGATAGTTATCAGTTTATGAAACCGCTCCTCTGTATATTATCTGTGCTCTATCTTTTCCTCCACACAAGCAATGCGCAGATCGATCATTCTGCTGCACAGAGATACTTCACTGAGGTACAGCAGCTTGTGCGAAGCGATGCGGGACGTTTGTGGGGTAAATCTCTTGAAGGTCCGATACTGCTTGTCGACCGGAATTCACGCATGGTTGTCGCAAACTATCCTGATCGTGAGGGTAAGCTCATGCGTCGCGGTAACGTCTACACGGGAAGATTACCGGATAACATTCCGCCTGCCAATACCGCCATCGAATGGGCGGGCGTCATGTGGGCTATGATACTAACCCCGTTACCCGAAGAACCATATTCCCGCAATTCTCTTTTCATACATGAACTCTGGCACAGGATACAGGATGACGTCGGATTTCCGGCCACCAACCCGTCAAACGATCATCTCGATTCCCGCGATGGACGAATCTGGCTCCAGCTTGAGATGCGGGCACTGCAGCAAGCGCTCAACCAGACAGGTAATCAACGACGCGAAGCACTCCGCGATGCGCTGGTATTCCGTACACAACGTCACTCAATATATCCACACGCTGCCGACCAGGAACGTCAGCTTGAAAACCACGAAGGACTTGCCGAGTATACGGGACTCGCGCTGGCAATTCCATCGGAAGAAGACCGCAAAAAATTTGCAATACAAAAACTGCAACGGGCGGAGAGATTGCAAAGCTACACGCGTTCATTCGCGTATCATACAACTCCCGCTTACGGCATACTGCTCGATGCGGTTTCTTCCGGATGGACGCGCTCATTCTCACACCTTGATCATCTTTCCGACATCGTTAAAAACCGCTACGGTATTCAACTTCCCTTCTCACCTGCGGACGAAGCACAGATACGGACGCATCTCTATGACGGTGAAAGAATCATTGCAGCAGAAACAGAACGGGATCGGGACAGACAGCAGACACTTGCCGAATACCGCAGCCGTTTCATAACCGGTCCGCGTCTTATCATTCCACTGGAGGAACGACTCATCTCATTCGATCCGCGGACGGTGACCCCGCTCAACGGTCGCGGCCGCGTCTATACGACGATGGAATTGTCCGATATATGGGGTATTCTCAAAGTATCAGAAGGAGCGTTCCTGAGTGACGACTGGAGCACAGTTATTGTCGGGGCGCCGGCAAACATCAGAGGACGAAGAATTGAAGGCAACGGTTATGTATTAGAATTGAAGGAAGGGTGGCACATTGTGCCAGGCGAGCGGCGCGGTGATTATACGATACGGCGTGTAAGATAAGAGGATTGTTAATGGTAAAAACCATTAGCCGATTCCCATTAACCGCTTACACAATATCACTTCATCCGCAGCAAGCGGAGTCCGTTCGCAATGACGATCAACGCCGCACCTTCATCCGCAGTGATCGCCATCCACAATGTCGCATAGCCGGGGACGGCAAGTATCAAAAACACCAGCTTAATCCCGATCGACAGTATAATATTCTGCTTGATAACCCGCACGGTTGTCCGGCTCAATCGTTTCAGATAGGCAAGCTTCGCAAGGTCGTCGCCCATCAGTGCGATATCCGCCGTCTCGATCGCGGTATCGCTGCCGGCGGTTCCCATCGCGATGCCGACATCCGCAGCGGCGAGAGCCGGGGCATCGTTGATGCCGTCCCCCACCATCGCTACTTTATCTTTCGATTTTAATTCTTCAATCGCGGTAAGCTTATCTTCGGGAAGAAGATGCGCACGTACCGAATCGATACCCAACCGGCGCGCTATAACCTTCGCTGTTTGTTCATTGTCGCCCGTTAACATTACTATCGCATTCACACCTTCGGAATGAAGCCGGTCGATCGCCGTGCGCGCTGCCGGACGAAGTTCATCCGCAACACCGATGACGCTCACGGGTTCGACTTCATCCCACAGGATCAACACCGTCTTCCCTTCACCCTCCAGCCGTTCGAGCTCGCGATGGATCCCGGGGGAACATTTTCCTTGCTGCTCGCAAAATGTATGATTACCGATCACATACTGTTTTCCGTTCACGATGCCGGTAACACCTTTTCCGGTCACTGCTTTAAACTTTTCGATCGTGACGTTATCCACCGGAATGTTCTCATCAAACGCAGTTCGCATGATCGCTCCTGCGATGTGATGTTCTGAGTAGCGCTCAAGCGATGCCGCTATCGTCAGGATATCTTTCCTCGATAACGTATTCACGGGAACGATATCGGTGATACGTGTATTTCCCTCGGTCAATGTCCCGGTCTTATCGAACACGAAGGTACGTATCGAAGCCAGCGTTTCAAGATATACTCCACCCTTTATGAGGATACCGTTGCGTGCGGCATTGGTCAACGCGCTGACAAGCGTCACCGGCGTCGATATCACCAGCGCGCACGGACAGGCGATCACGAGAAGGACGAGCGCGCGGTAAAACCATTCCGTGAACGGTAGTCCGAGTACCAGCGGCGGAAATGCGGCGACGACAATCGCAAGTATCAATACAGCCGGCGTATATATCCTCGCAAATTTATCGACAAATTGCTGCGCCGGCGCCCGTTTACTTTGCGCCTCTTCGACAAGATGGATAATATGTGCAAGTGTCGTATGCTCCGATGTCGCCGTGACGCGTACTTCAAGCATTCCGCGCAAGTTTATCGTCCCTGCAAAAACCTGTTCACCCTGCTTCTTTTCTACGGGCCGGGATTCACCGGTAATCGGCGCCTGGTTGACCGACGATTGGCCGTCGATTACCTCTCCGTCGAGCGGAATCCTGTCTCCCGGTTTTATGACAATCGTCTCTCCCGCCCGTACATCCTGAACGGGTATGTTCTCTTCAATTGCCCCGCGCTTTACCCGTGCCGCAGGAGGCGTTAAGTCCATAAGCGAGCGGATCGCCTTACGTGCACGCCCCGTACTGATCGTTTCGAGCAGCAGTGCAAGCGAGAACAGGAATACAACGGTTGCCGCCTCAGTCCATTCACCGATTGCCATTGCCCCGGTGATCGCGATCGTCATCAATGCATTCATATCGAGAGAGAATGTGCGGATAGCATATAATCCTTTTTTGGCGATCCGCCAGCCGCCGGATACGATAGCGAACACGAATAATGGAACGGTTGCATTCGGTTCCGCGCTCAATGCATACTGCGCAATAAGACCGCCGGCCCAGAACAGACCCGATGCAACCGTAAAAAGCATCGGTCCGTATCTTTCATAAAACGATCGATCTTCGAGTAAGGTATTCGTTGTATTCACTTTAAAACCCGCCGCCGATATTTCTTTCAGGATGCGTTCATCCGTTGTTGAATGTTGAACATACAACTTCTGCGCGACGAGATTGAATTTCAAATCATGTACATGAGATAGTTTTGAAAGACGCTTTCGCAGAATCATCTCCTCGTCGCTGCAGCACATCCCTTTTACCAGAAATGTAGAATACGGTTTCCTTCTTTTCTCTTTTTCCTTCTCAGGCATAGTAACCTTGTTATCGTTCCGCAATATGTTCCGTTGCAACATGTATCAATTTTTCGATGTGGTGATCATCGAGTGAATAAAATATCTGCTTCCCTTCGCGGCGGTGTTTAACCAGACGGAGACTGCGTAGAATGCGCAGCTGATGCGACGCCGCCGATTCGCTGATATCCGCCTCACCGGCAATATCATGTACGCACATCTCCGCCTTCGAGAGGGTGATCGCAATTTTCAATCTCGTCGGATCCGACAATACTTTAAACGTTTCGACCAGATCCTCTAGCTGCCGTTGAGAAAGCTCGCCGGTTTGGTCGGTACCGGAGCTCGTTCTACCAGTTGTTTTCGCATAAGCCATGATATAATAACCGATATGTGAACAGATGTTCAGGTATGTAAATGTACTCATCCTGAAATAAACAATCAACCCCCAGATGAAAAAATGACAAATTCTTAGTATAATAGAACCGCTATGCCCAGAAACAAACTGAAAAAATTCGCAGAGATCGACAAATTCCCGAACGTTATTTATCGCTCCGACTCAATAGCCGGTAACTGGAGCAATACGTTCTTTAAAAACAATAATCCCGTTACCCTTGAACTCGGATGCGGTGCGGGTGTCATGACGCTCGAACTTGCCAGCCGTTATCCCAATCGCAATTACATCGGGGTGGATAACAAACGGGCGAGGGTATGGTACGGCGCGCGGAGCGCTCTTGACCGGGAATTCACGAATGTTGCATTCATAACCACCCGTATTGAATTGCTCGGCGAATATTTCGGACCGGACGAAGTCGGCGAAATCTGGATCCCGTTTCCCGATCCGTACCCGAAACCAAGCAAGAGCAACAAACGACTGATCTCACCGGAAATGTTAGGTATATACCGGAATTTCATAACATCGGATTGTGTTTTTCATCTTAAAACGGACGATCAAAAACTATTCGATTTTTCGATCAATACTATTGAAAATGAAAAAGCGACTATTCAACTAATATCGAAAAACACGCACGATGACCCGGCTGTAGAAGACGATGTAAAGATAAAAACCGTATACGAGGAGCGGCATCTTCAAGAGGGTAAAGCCATACAGTATGTTCGATTCACCCTTGATTGAAAATATCGAATTAAATGATTATATTTTATGTTCGTATATAACCAGGAATTTGCGCCCGTAGCTCAATCGGATAGAGCAACGGCCTTCTAAGCAGTAGGTTTCAGGTTCAAGTCCTGACGGGCGTACAGAAGCATTTAAATATTACATAAAGAATTTCGTTACATTTATAGATCGAATTTTATTATACTTTATCCGATATTTAA
>PWJF01000382.1 GCA_003560935.1 Ignavibacteriales bacterium | reverse complement strand
CGATATGCTCGTCCGGCACCGCTCGCACGATTTCGGACTGGAAAAACAACGCTACCTGGGTGACGGTGTCGTGACGGGGCACGGAACCATCGACGGAAGAAAAGTATTTGTTTTCAGTCAGGACTTTACCGTATTCGGCGGCTCTCTTTCGGAAGCACACGCCGAAAAGGTTTGCAAAATAATGGATCTTGCGATGAAAGTAGGGGCGCCTGTAATCGGACTGAACGACTCCGGCGGTGCGCGGATTCAGGAAGGTGTTGTTAGTCTTGGGGGATATGCGGATATATTTTTAAGAAACACACTCGCTTCCGGTGTCGTGCCGCAAATATCTGCCGTGATGGGACCGTGTGCAGGGGGCGCGGTGTACTCGCCCGCCATTACCGATTTTATACTTATGGTGAAGAACAGCAGCCACATGTTCGTTACCGGACCCAGCGTTGTAAAAACCGTAACGCACGAGAACGTTTCTTTCGAAGATCTTGGCGGTGCTTTAACACATGCAACAAAGAGCGGTGTTGCCCATTTTGCCTGCGAGAACGAGATCGAATGCCTGCAATATATACGAAAATTGATGAGCTATATGCCATCAAATAATCTTGAAGATCCGCCGTTTATCGAAACAGGCGATGACCCGAACAGATCCGAACAGAATTTGCAGACTATCATTCCTGATAATCCTAACAAACCGTATGACATGAAAGATGTCATCACAGCGATACTCGACAACAAAGAGTTCTTTGAAGTACATGAGTTGTATGCACCGAACATTGTCGTCGGCTTCGGACGATTAGGCGGTCGAGCGGTCGGAATAATTGCAAATCAACCGGCGGTTCTCGCGGGTGTACTTGACATCGATTCGTCGATAAAGGGCGCGCGGTTTGTTCGCTTTTGTGATGCCTTTAATATACCGTTAATTGTGTTTGAAGATGTTCCCGGATTTTTACCGGGCACCGAGCAGGAATGGCGCGGTATCATCAAGCATGGCTCGAAATTACTGTATGCGTTCTGCGAAGCGACCGTCCCGAAGATTACGGTTATTACACGTAAAGCATACGGCGGCGCATATGATGTTATGAATTCGAAACATATACGCGGCGATATTAATTACGCCTGGCCATCGGCGGAGATTGCTGTGATGGGGCCGAAAGGAGCTGTGGAGATTATTTTCAAAAAACAAATTGATCAGGCAGAAGATAAAGAGAAAGCAGTGGAACAAAAAGTGAATGAGTTCCGTCAAAAGTTTGCAAATCCGTATATTGCCGCCGAAAGGGGATATGTGGATGATGTGATCGAACCTGCAGAGACGAGACCGAGACTGATCCGTGCTTTGACGCTGCTCGATACGAAAGTAGACCGAAATCCAAAGAAGAAACACGGCAATATTCCTCTGTGAACCCCGTTATTGGTTGTTATTACATGTGATTAGCATCACCTATTAACGATTATTCTCAAATAACGCCAATAACTCATTAAAAAATATTGCAGTTACACTTGAATTTAACACCAAACAGTTTTATATTCTCCCTAACAGTTTTTTCAGGTAAACATACACACAGAGAGGATTGTAGATGAACCGGTTACCACTCCACACTCTGCTTGCCGGGATGTTGCTCTTTGCAGGCTGTTCTTTTTTCACTTCCACTCAAAAAGAAAAGCAAGAACCAAAAGTAACGGTTGAGGCGGCGGAGATTGCTCAACAAGAAGAATACGATACATTGTATACCGATGAGGAGGTGCTTCTCGAAGATATGTTGAGAGCCGTGCATTTGATTTATATCTATGCACAGCATGCGGTTACCGAAGGTGATACCTTACGCGCTCAGTCATTGTTCGAAGAGGCGCTTGAACAATTGAATGAGATCAGCTATCATCTCGGCGCGGAAGAAAATCAGGATTTCATTATCCTGTCACACCGCATCATCGAAGACTACGAACGGTATATTGCATTGATCGATGAGCTCGGTCCGGAAAGTTCTATCTTTGCATTACGTGAAAAGTTATCGATGGAAGTCGATATGATAGAAACGAATGAGGTCATCGTCGACGGGCTGGAATTAACGACAACGATACCGCTTGAGATCAATGAACATGTCGAACGCAATCTTGCCTTTTATCAAAAAGGTCGCGGTCGCGAACATTTTGAGCGTTGGCTTTACCGGAAAGGAAAATATTTTCCGATCATAGCTCCAATCCTCGAAGAAGAGGGAGTACCGGCCGAACTTATTTATCTGACAATGATGGAAAGCGGTCTTAATCCGCAGGCACGGTCATGGGCGGGAGCGGTCGGTATCTGGCAATTCATAAGAGGTACCGGACGTTTGTATGGCCTCAATGTAGATTGGTGGTACGACGAAAGACGCGATGTGGAAAAAGCAACGCGCGCTGCGGCACGTCACCTCCGCGATCTTCATGATCGTTTCGGCGACTGGTATCTTGCACTTGGTGCATATAATGCGGGGGCGGGACGAATCAACAGGGCGATTGCACGAAGCGGCTCAAGAGATTTCTGGGAAATGCGGCGTTTCCTCCCGCGCGAAACTCGCAACTACATTCCGCAGTATATCGCCGTCACGTTAATGGGACTTAACCCCGAAAAATACGGTTTCGATGGAATCGAACCGGCCGATCCTATTCCGTTTGAATATGTCGAGATCGACGGCAGCGTAAGTTTGAGTGTGCTAGCCGAATGTGCCGGTACATCATACAGTGTCATGTCTGATTTAAACCCTGAATTGCTGCAAGGGTATACACCGCCCGGCACGGTTGGTTATCGATTACGTATTCCTGAGGGGACAAAAGAAGAATTCAAAAAACGTTTTGCCGAGGTACCCGAAGACGAACGCCGCGACTGGATTGTACATCGCGTTCGAAGCGGTGAAACGCTCGGCCAGATCGCACGCCGGTACGGTGTACCGCTTGGATTGATCCAACAAACAAACGAGATACGCAATGCACACCGTATTTCAATAGGTCAAACGGTTATGATACCCGTATCCCGTGAAGCGTACGAACGTTATCAGCAGCAAACAGCACAGGCACAACAAACTCGGAGAGCAACTCAACCGCGACGGACGACACAACAACGGAGGGTGACAACCGTTTCAACCGAAGGCAGGCAAAAAATCGAGTATACGGTACGCCGGGGTGACACAGTCGGCCATATTGCAGAGTGGTTCAACGTTACGGCGGCAGCGATCAGAAGCTGGAACGGGATGGCGTTTGGTGCGCATATCCATCCGGGCCAGACCTTGAATGTATGGGTTCCGAACGACCGCGTCGATCACTATAAAAATGTTGCTTCCCTCTCATTCGATGAAAAGCAAAAACTCACCAGGGGTGTTGCGGTGCTTGTCGACGGCGGTGTTCAGGAAGTAAGCGATGAGACCCGTGATAACGAATACTGGACACGTCACACCGTACGGCGGGGTGAAACAATAGGTGCGCTTGCAACGCGCTACGGCGTCTCGGCACAGGATATTCGTAACTGGAATGATATTCGCGGAAGTACTATCTACGTCGGGCAGGTCATCGAAATTTTTAGAATACCCGATGATCGCACTATGGCGCAGACACAATCCATCGGTACGCCGGGTGTAATCGGTCCGGTGCCGGTAATCAGAGGCGACGAATCCACGATACATATTGTGCGATCGGGAGAAACGTTATCACAGATTGCCGGACGGTACCGGGTAACGGTGCGCGAGATACGCGAATGGAATGATCTGTCGGGCAACATCATTCGTCCGGGACAGGAATTAAAAATTCAGACGGCCGTTGCCGAGGAAAGCGTCGGGATTGCATCTTCTGCATCTGCATCACAAACACATATTGTTCAACGCGGAGATACGTTGTGGGATATCGCACGACAATATAATGTATCGGTCGATGAGATCCGGCAGTGGAATAATCTTGGTCGTACTATTCGCCCGGGTGATGAGATAATAATCAACAGGTAAGATCACTCGAAGTTCAGTAATTGTAACGGCTTACATATAAATTTATGTGAGCCGTTTTTTTATTGCCTGAGATCCTATCTGTAGTGCGGGACGCTGTCCCGCGCCGTTTAACTGGCACAAACACAGCGAGGTGTTCTACCGTGAGTAAGCTCGGCGAGCCGACATACATACCATATTGATTTTATATCCGAAATATTGTATAATGTTACTATATAATATATTACAAGCACAATCCAGAACTTACCGTTGTATTGCTTGTCGTTAAAAAAATCCTTCCAATAGGTTTTATTGAGGAGATTCATGAGGCTGTACACACTCTCTGTGGTATTGTTAATCTTCCTGTTCAGTATACCATTTTCAGTTGAAACGGGCGAACAAGACATAACCGATATTCGTAAAACATTCGACGACGATGAGTCTAAGTATACGAACGTCGGAAATATAGGTATCACCATAAGTAACTTCGGCACGATCGGACACGGCTGGCGTTATTGGCCTCAGCAGCCCTCGGTGGAGTATCCGCTGGGGTCGGGTATTGAGCATATGTTTATCGGCGGGTTATGGGTGGGGGGTATTCGGGACGGAAGAACCTCAGCTACTACGGGTGCTGTGGATATACCATCGGTACGAGATGTCGCTGCCGGTTTTGAGTTTACGAATGCACCCGGATCGCGCGTGATAGAGCGTTCTTCGCTTGCAGATTCGCCGTTCTATCACCCCACTGCAATCAGCCACCAGGATTTTTATGCCGAATATACTGATTCAAATCAAACGATTCCGGGTACGACAACATCGATACCCGATCATGATTTTCCGCTTTATATTAGCGTTCGGCAGGAAAGTTATGCCTGGAATTACCCGTTTGCCGATTCATTTGTTATTATAAATTTTATGATTCGTAATACCGGTAGTCTTCCTATCGAAGATGTTTACGTCGGTCACTGGAGCGATATGGTGGTACGCAACACGAATATAACACCGCCGCGCGGTTCGGCTTTTTATCAGTATGTTGCTCAGGGATGGGATGAAGAGGAGCGCATCGCGTATGCATTCGACTGGGGAGGAGATCCCGGATTTACCGACAGCTATATTGCAATCAAAATCCTTGGTGTGAAGCGTGTCGATTTGTATTACACGATTGGTGAGGATGGCCTGCTCGGTGAACGTGTCAGAGAAGCCAATCATGTTTTATTAACCGATACTCTCGATCACAATTATAATGCCTGGCGATTTCGCGATACAGCGGATCCGGTATATTTTTCACCGCAAACCGACGGTGAACGATATGATAAATTGGCAAATGGCCTGGAACGGCGACACATCGATCCGCTGCGCGAATCACCCGGAAATAATATGACCCTTATCTCAAGCGGTCCGTTCGATATTCTGAACGGTAAACAGCTTGTACAGGATGATCAAACCGGCGAAGTACTCTGGAGGGTGGAAGCGGTTAATTATATCATAGGGGTCGTCGCCGCTAAAAAAGTCGGTCCGGAACCCGCGAGTCTTGATACGGAGGGACAACGCGAACAGCTGATGCTGAATGCCGACTGGGCACAGCGTGCCTTTAACGGTGAAGATAGAAACGGCAATGGCATCATGGATGAAGAGGAAATCTGGACCGCCGGTACCCCGGATAATCCGAGACCGCAGCGCTACATTCTACCCTCGCCTCCCAACGCACCTCGAGTACGTGTCGAACCCGGCGACCGTGAGGTTGTTATCTACTGGGATCGAGAATCCGAGGACTCGATAGATCCGATTACGGGCCGTAAAGACTGGGAAGGATACCGCATTTACCGGACCAATGCGGGAGTCGATGTAGATGTTATCGGGGATATTTTGAGCGAGTTTGTGTTAATGGCGGAATTTGATAAAAAGGGAAACGACATCGGTTATAATACCGGTTTCAGTCAGGTGCGATTGGATCAACCTGTAAAATTTCTCAACGATCCTGTCGAATATCATTATAAGTTCCGTGTGCGTAATTTACTTAATGGGTGGCAGTATGCATTTACCGTCACGGCGTTCGATGAAGGCGACCCGGAAATCGGGTTGGAAAGTCTTGAAAGCAGTCGCAGATTTAATGCGGTTCGCGTTATCCCCGGCACGCTTCCGACAAGCGATGTGAATACGGAAGTCGGTGTATATCCGAACCCGTATTACGGAGCCGCACGATGGGACGGCACGAATCCACAGACGGGGGAGGTACGCGAACGTCAGAGAAAGATATATTTTTATAATTTACCCGCGCGGGCGACGATCAGAGTTTATACGCTAGCAGGTGATTTGGTTAAAACACTGCATCATGAATCCGATGCTTTTACCGGTGAAGGCGAGTGGTTCAGCCGCTTCAGTGGTGATAACGTGCGGTTCGCAGGCGGAGAACATGCATGGGACCTTATTACCGATTTCGATCAGGCAATTGCAACGGGGATGTATTTGTTTGTTGTAGAGGACCTCGATACTGGAACGGTGAAACGAGGTAGATTCTTAATTATTAAATAAAATAATATATGTAACATAAAAAAAGGAGAAGCATACATGAGATCTTCTTTACGATTGTTTTTAATTGTAACGATGATTCTGGCCGGATTGTCGTTATGTGCGCAAGAATATCCGCTTATGACGATACGGGAAGCGACCGAAGTGCCTGTATCGCAATTAATTGAACTCGAAGAGCGTATCGCACAAGGTTTTGACCCTGATGACTCGGCACAGGTTGCTTTACACCATCCACCCACTATAGGTGAGACGATTAGAGTGCGAGGTGTTATAACCAACGATCCCTTTGGGCCCGGCGGTCCAGACCGAAGAACATTTTTGTTGGGAGATGCACTTATTGTATTTATTCAGGACCCGAACGAAGCCTAGTGGGGTGGATTACATCTCCGTGAAACGGATACGACAAACTTTCCGACCGATTTAAATCAATTTGAAACCGGAGATTATATCGAGGTAACCGGTGTCATGGAAGAATTTTTCGCTATGGGTACACCAAGCATGACCCAGATGGCGCTGCTGTCTACGGAACAGGTAGTATGGCTCGGGCATGTCGATGATGATCCCGAACTCGATCATCCGCCATATACAGTATTACCCACGTCGGAATTTGTAGAAGGAATGGACCCGGAAAGGGTGATAAAATACTCGACCGCTGAGAAATGGAAAGGGGCGAGAGTGCGGTTTGAAAATGTTCGGGTTGCATCAAGATCCCAAAGCCCAACAACCTTACGATGGACGTGGTCAGTCGTTGACGAGGGGGGAAATGAGGTTAATATATACGACCCCTCAAAGTTCTTCAGAGGCGGTGAATCGGGAGTAGATCCCGATTGGGCACCTCCGCCGTTAAATGCGCTCATCAATATTCAGGGACTGATAATGACTCAGTCAAGAGCTGTCGGAGGATATACGCTGGCACCTGTTGCAACGGGTGATATCGAAGTTATTGCAGTTCCTCCGTTTTTCGACAATATTACGAGGGATATCGGTGTCCCCGGATCCGGAGACGGTGTAACTATTACCACAACGGTTCATCCGCCCTCTGAAGAGATGCTGGTGGAGGGAGTAGACCTTTACTATATACTTAACGGCGATACTACCATGGTTGAGATGACCGCGCTGGGAGACGATGTTTACAGCGCAGCTATTCCTGCACAACCCGATGGTTCCGAAGTACGTTATTATATGATTGCGCGATGGGAGGGAGAGCCGATCTCGAGTCCGTTTAACCTCGAGAACGAAACATACTTTTATCTCGTTCGTGACGATGAGCTCACCATTCAGGAGATTAGATATTCTCCTTTCTTCCCATTCCAGTATCCGTCGTTGTTGGGATATGAGGTTACCGTATCCGGAGTCGTTACTGCCGATGTTACCGATAATACCGATTTCGCTCACATTCAAAACGGTACGGGTGAATGGAGCGGTATGTGGGTTCGAGGTTCCGGAATTGACCAGTCTATCGCACGCGGTGATAGCATAACAGTTACAGGTGAAGTAGGTGTATGGTGGGATTCACCCCGGATCAGTAATGTTACAGCCGATGGTGTTGAGATACATGCAAGCAATGTACAACTTCCAGAACCAGAACTTTTTTCAACCGGTCGGTTCAGAGTAGGCCGACTGAATTTACATGCTGATGCCGAACCATGGCGAAGTGTATTGGTTGAGTTCCAGAATCTGGTAGTTACCAACGAGAATCCGGATGCACCGTCGCATTTCAGCGAGTTTGTAGTAAGCGACGGGTTACTCGGGATGCGGGTCGATGACGGTCCGGGTACATCAAGCTGGATATCACAGTATAGCTCGAATCCTGCAGACAATCCGGATCACCTTATTGTGACGGGTACGACGATCGAGAGATTGCGGGGAATAATGTATTACAGTTTCGGTAATTATAAACTTGTTCCGCGAAATGTTGACGACTTTGCGAACGTGACCAGTGTTACCGACAGAGTTGACGATGGTATCCCACAGGCATTTGATCTGTTACAAAATTACCCGAACCCGTTCAATCCGGTTACCCGGATAAGATTTTCGTTACCGAAGGATGTGCATGTTACATTACGGATCTTTAATGTCCTCGGACAGCAGGTGAAAGTCCTTGTCGATGAACATCATACCGCCGGCACGTACGTCGCAACTTTCGATGCGGCTGCGCTGTCAAGCGGTGTGTATTTCTACAGGATCGAAGCGGGTGACTATATTGAAACGAAACGTATGGTGTTGTTGAAGTAAATATCATATGAAGCTAATTAAAAATAATATGAGATAACACGTAAGGACGTACCATTGGTACGTCCTTACGAACGAATAGATTGAATAAATATATATAATTGCGTATGTACCGATTTGCGCTATTGATTATTATACCGTTTTTTCTCATCGGATGCATTGATCAGCCCACATCCGAGCGTATTGAGAACATTCCTCCTAAAACATTTGTCTGGTTGATGCCAGACGATACACTTCGTACGACTACCAGCCGCCAGCATATACATTGGTGGGGCGACGATCCTGACGGATTTGTTGTTGGATATGAATGGTCTTTTGATGAACAAAACTGGAACTGGACAGAACGAAACGATAGTGTTTTTTTATTATCGCTGCAACAGGATGATACGACCTATACTTTCTTTGTCCGCGCGGTAGATAATGACGGAGCCCATGATCCCGACCCGGCTTCGTTGGCTATCCCGATAAAGAATACTCCGCCGAGCGTGGAGTTCAACGAAGGAACTCACGTTCCCGATACCACTTTCACCGTTGCTACATTCGCATGGTCGGGTACCGATCCAGACGGTGACGACACGATCATTCGCTATTTGTGGGCATTGAACGATACGACCGAGTGGAATGAACTGTCCGGCGAGTCTTCCATGCTTACCGTGCGTCTTGAGGACGGCTTGCTCGTCAACGAAGATAATGTAATTTATCTCAAAGCACAGGACAATGCCGGTGCATTTAGTACCACCGCGATCATGCCGGGAAATCCTGCGCCGGATAACCCGGAGAGACCACCCGACACACTCGCACACTGGCATGTACGTGAACCGGTGGGTGAGTTGCTCATTATTGACGATTACGCATTGGGTGATAACCCCGGAAACTTTTATCGTGAAATATTCGATACACTCGGCGACGGAAGATTCAACCAACATAGTGTCTGGGATATACGTCGCGGACGAACTGCTACCCAACGCGGTGATCTGGTTCCACCGTTTATTAATCCTACATTTGTAGAGACATTACGGCTATTTAAATATGTTTTCTGGTATAGTGACAACGGACCCAGTTACAGCGTCGCACAAACCGCTTTACCCCGTTATCTGGAGACAGGCGG
>PWJF01000145.1 GCA_003560935.1 Ignavibacteriales bacterium | reverse complement strand
TCTCGATATTGCGGTGTTAAATATCCCCCCCGGATTGATCGACGGGGTATTGCAGTCTGTTGAATTGTGGAAGGAGAGATTCCCTGAAAAGCCGTTGTTTATCGGAAAACTGAGTTATTATGTCGAACCCGGAAATACCGCAGGATATAGTGACCCGGCATCCTATGAGGCGCAAGCGCGATATTTATTGCAGATGATGCAAATGTTACGCGTTCACAATGTGCACGGAATTATCGTCAATTCGTTCACCGACTGGCGATCGGAACGTCCGTCCATGGTAGTCTATTCCGATGATCGCACACTGCATACGACCGGTATCGTAGGAGCCGACAGACGTCAGCGAAAAAGTTATGAAGTTATACGTGCATTGTATCGGGGTGAAAAACCACCGACCTTAACCGCCGGTGAAACTCCCGGGACGACTCCGTTTGAATATATTGTTGGTGGATTTATTGTTCTTATCGGATTTGCATATATGTTGAATTCCAATAGACGATTCCGTGAAAATGTGAACCGATCCCTGCTCCGATCGTATAACTTTTATGCCGATGTTCGAGATCAACGACTACTTTCCGGATTTCACACACTGTATCTTGGACTCGTAATATCTCTGACGCTGGCAATGATCTTTTCAAGCTTCTTGCAGCATTACAGCAATCACCAGATTGTCGATTATGTGTTTACCCATTTTCTAATCACCGATACCGTAAAATCGATCCTTGCAGATACGATTCACCAAACATGGCAACTTATATTAATTTTAACCGGACTGCATTTTTTAATGCTGCTCGTTATAACGCTCGTTGTGCAGCTATGTTCCTTATTTGTAAAAAACAGAGTTTTAATCTCACATTCATTAATTATCACCTTCTGGTCGGCGCTGCCGCTCGTGGCATTTATTCCTCTTTCAATGATCTTATATAATGTACTCGAAACGGAATTTTATGTGGTGCCTATTTTATCTCTGATCGGCGTGCTCCTGTTGTGGGTAATTTCCCGGCTATTTAAAGGCATATCGATAATTTATGATATACATGCATTTCGTGTTTATGTGCTTGGTATTTTTATCCTGATATCGATGAACGGTATCATGATTCTTATTGGCGAATATATGCAAGCCACTTTTTCATACATTAGTTTTTTCGTTCATATGTTTGAGGGATTCCGGTTCTAAGGGAAGAATGTATTTATCAAAACTGGACATATTCGGGTTTAAATCGTTCGCACACAAAGTACAGGTGACGTTCGATTCGGGAATGACTGCCATAGTGGGACCGAACGGGTGCGGTAAGACCAATATTGTCGATGCGATCCGTTGGGTACTTGGTGAACAGCGGTCAAGCGCTCTCCGTAGCGATAAGATGGAAGATGTTATTTTCAACGGCACCGATAGGCGTAAACCTCTCAGCATGGCTGAAGTGCAGTTGACCATCGAAAACACAAAAAGCATCTTGCCGATTGAATATTCCGAGGTTACCATAGGCCGGCGTTTATATCGTTCGGGCGAAAGTGAATATCTTCTGAACGGAACGGTATGCCGGCTCAAGGATATCATCGATTTGTTTATGGATACCGGGATGGGAGCGAATGCGTACTCTGTTATCGAACTCAAGATGGTTGAAACGATCCTGAGCGATAAAGCCGATGAAAGGCGTCGGCTCTTTGAGGAAGCGGCAGGAGTGACACGATATAAACATCGCAGAAGAGAAGCGTACCGGCGGCTCGAAAATGTTCAGCAAGATCTGATGCGCGTCAATGATATTATCAAAGAGGTACAGAAGACCGTTAACTCACTCGAACGCCAGGCAAAGAAAGCAGAAGAGTACAACGAAATCTCCCGGGAATTGAGAACATTCGAAATCGATCTGATCGAACATGAATATACATCCGTGAATCGACAACACTCGGCGATCTCGGAAAAATTAAAAGTTGCGCTCGATGACAAAAACCGCATTGATGAAGAATTAAAACGCCGGGAGGCATTGCTTGAAGTGTTACGTGATGAAATGAGCAGCGTCGAATCGTCGCTCAATGCTGCCCTTCGGGAGTATAACTCCATCCGTGATGAAATACACAAAACCGATGAGCGGCGCATTATTGCCGTTGAACGGACCAAAACCTTGAACGAGAATATTAAACGCTACGAGCAGGAGAAAGTCGGAGCCTATAACCAAATCCACCGTATCGATGATGCAAAGGAAAAACATCGGGCACAAATAGAATTGATGAGCGGTGAAATTCATGAGATTGATAAGGAGCTCGTCGAGAAACAACAACAACTGCAGGCGTTTGAAGAGAAGTTGAACAATAAGAAAAAAGATCTCCGTACCGAGCAGGACAGCGTTATCGAAATTGTCAGAAGTATCGGCGAGAGGAGAAGCGAACAGGAACGGAGTAAAGCCCGTATCGATAACCTGAAGGGACGGATCGAACGTGCCGAAGAAGAAAATACGTACTACCGCAACGAAATTACAGAGCTTAATGATAAGATCAATACAATATCTGCCGAGCATAAACAACTCCGGAAAAGTTTTGTCGAAGCGGAAGTCAAACTCTACAGACAGGAAAATCGACGACGTGAAGTAACGCAGGAGCTTGATAATCTGCGAGCCGGTTTGTTTGAATCAATGAGTTCGATTGAACGCGCACAAACCCGACTTCAATTTCTGAAAGGGTTAATCGAATCGAATGACGGTGTTTCCGAGGGAGCGCAGTTCTTATTGCAAAACCGTGCCTGGTTGTCTGCATCGAACGATGTGAATACACTCGGTGAGATGATCAGAACCGAGTCGCAATACCGGGTAGCCGTTGAAACATTACTTGGCGATGCCGCCGGATATATTGTACTTGAGAATTCCGGTGAAGCGGCTGAAGCGATAAAGCAATTAAAAAACGAAGGAAAAGGAAAAGCGACATTTATTTGCCTCGATCGCATCGAAATAAATAAGTATTTATCGGACCGCCCGGTGCTGCCTGACGGTGCACTCGCGTGGGCGGCCGATGTAATCAATGTATACGAACAATTAAAACCGGTGACGGAGATACTCTGCGACGGTGTTGTTTTGGTACCCTCGCTCGATGTGGGCAGGCACATTCTCGGGCAGCCGGGAATCAGGGAATGTATATCGCTCGACGGTGAAAAAATAAACTCAAGCGGTATTCTTCATGGAGGAAGTTCGCGAAGCGACGAAGGCCGTTCGATCGGTAAGAAACAGCAGGTTGAAGAACTGAACCGTGATCTTGCATCCTTAAATGAAAGGCAGGACCGTCTCGAAAGTGAAATACGGAACAAGAACGAAGAATTGCAAGCCATCGATATCAAAGCTGAAACCGAAGCGGTAAAATCTCTCGAGAAAAAAATTACGGCAATCGAGGTACGAATAGCACAGTTACAGTTTGAGAAAAAACGAGCAGAAGACGCCATCGAGCGGAACGATGCCGAAACGTCCGAACTTCGGAAAGAGATAGACAATCTACAGGAGATATTACAAATATTTGAACCTGAACTCGAAGCGCTCGAACAGAAACGTTCCGGAACCGAACAGCGTGTGGGAATGATGTCGGAAGAAGTCGAACGAATGGAAAAAGAACGTTCGCAGCGTGCTGCAACGGTGAATCAGGTATCCGTGAGAAAGCTCGACAAGGTAAATATTCGCGGCAAACTTGAACGCGAGATTGAGTTCGCAGATTCAAAAATTCAGGAATTAAATGATCTTATCAACCGGCGCGGAACTGAAATTACGAATGCAGAAAATGAGTTGAAGACATTACGGCAAACGATACACGATACCGAAAAAGAGCTTGAACATCTACGCGAAGATTTACAGGCGGTCGAAAATCGTCGGGAAGACATAGAAAAAGAGCACAGTGCGAAACGCGACGAGATCCAGAAAATTGTTGAGATGATACGTGACGAAAGACGATTGCGTGATGATTCGGTTTCGATTACGCACGAGCTGGAAATGAAACTGAATGAGTTAAAAATTAAACTACAATCTATGGAAGAACGGGCGCGGGAAGAACTCGAAATTACTCTCGAGTTAAAATCCTTTCCCGATGATGATCCATTTGATGTTCACACCGCCCGTGATCGGATACATGAAATGAAAAACCGGCTGCGAAAACTCGGCGGCATCAATTTTGCGGCGTTCGAAGAATTTGAAAACGAATTGGAACGTTTGAAATTTCTCAGAAGCCAGAGCGACGATTTGCTTGAAGCTGAAAAAACATTAATCGAAACAATCGACGAGATCAACACGACGGCACAAGAGAAATTCCTCAAAACATTTAAACTGATCCGGGAGAATTTTATTAAAACATTTAAGAGTCTGTTTGACGAGGGTGACGAATGCGATCTCCGAATTGTCGACCCGGGTACCGAGGCGCAGGTATCGCCGGATCACATCGATTTACTGGAAGCAAAAATAGAAATTATCGCGAAGCCGAGAGGAAAACGACCGACTTCAATTTCGCTGCTTTCCGGCGGCGAGAAAACATTAACGGCAATTGCGCTCTTGTTTGCAATTTATCTCGTAAAACCGAGCCCGTTTTGTATTCTCGACGAAGTCGATGCACCGCTCGATGATTCGAATATCGACCGGTTTACTAATATGCTTAATATGTTCAGTGATAATACCCAATTCATCGTCGTGACACATAATAAACGAACCATGGAATCCGCAGCTGCATTATACGGTGTGACGATGGAAGAGAAGGGTGTATCGAAATTGGTATCCGTCAGGTTTAATGAATCAACAGCCGCTGTAAATTAATGATACAATCCGTAAAAATATTCTGTGACTTTGACGGAACCGTATGTTTAGGCGATGTGCGGACGATACTATTCAGTACCCTTGTCGGTGAGGCTGTGCACGAAGCCGTCGAGCTATGGTTGAAGGGTGAGATTAGCGGGGATGAATGTATCCGGCGTGAATGCGCCGCAGTAGATAATCTCGATGTCGAGTGGTTTAATGAAATTATCGATCAACAGGAGATTGACCCCGCATTTCCGCTATTTGTAGAATATTGTAAATTAAAAAACGTTGAGGTCGAAATTCTCAGCGATGGATTCGATTATTATATCAATAGAATCTTAAAGAGATATAATTTAGAGTATTTACCGGTTTTTGCAAATTCGTTGCGTATCGAAGGCAATAAATTGATACCCGGTTTTCCTTATCTCAATCAATATTGCGGGCGGGCGGCGAATTGTAAAGGTACACACGTTTTAAACAATGCCGGTAATGATCAGCTGCGCATCGTCGTCGGCGACGGATTTTCGGATCGTTGTGCCGTCGATTACGCCGATGTTGTTTTTGCGAAAAGAAAATTAATTCAATACTGTCGTGAATCGAATATAAGTTACTATGAGTTTTCGAATTTCAACGATGTCCGAAACAGGTTAGAAGATCTTTTGAGACGAAAACGCCTCAACCCGCGACACCGGGCGGAGATTCGGCGACGTGAAGCGTTTCGAATAGAAGCAAATTTATAATTCTTATGACAAGCGTTCCTGAAGAGATCATGATCGTAGCGGGCGAGGCGTCCGGAGACCTGCATGGCAGTAATCTTGTACGAGCGTTAAAAGAAAAACGGCCGGGCATCTCATTATTCGGTATCGGCGGTGAACGGATGCATGAGCAGGGTGTACAGATTATATACCATATCAACGAATTGTCGTTTATGGGATTCACCGAGGTGATCAGAAACATCTCGCTCATACGATCGGTTGAACGAACGATAAAAACGCTTATAGAGGTGAGAAAACCCCGGGTGGTGGTGTTGATAGATTTTCCCGGGATGAATTTACGTATAGCGCGATATGCAAAGGAGCGAAATGTAGAGGTCGTCTACTATATTGCTCCACAAGTATGGGCATGGGGTAAACATCGCATCAAAAAAATGCGAAAATATGTTGACCACGCGCTGGTGATTCTTCCATTCGAGCAGGAATTTTTCCGAAATGAGGGTATCAATGCGGAGTTTGTAGGCCATCCGATACTTGATCTCCTCAAAGTGACCGAAGAACGTGAGGTGTTCTGTAAATCTGCAAAACTCAATCCGGAGAAGAAAATACTGGCGTTGTTTCCGGGAAGCAGAAGCCGTGAGATCGTAAACCATTTGGGGGTGATGACCAGAGCGGCTATTCGATTGCGTGATGAGTATGATGTACAACCGATGATCGGTGTGTCACCCAATTTACCTTCCCGATTTGTACGATCGATGCTCCCCGGGGGAAGCGAGAACATACCGCTCCTGCAGGGAAAAACATATGACCTGATGCATCACGCGGAGATCGCATATGTAAAATCCGGTACATCGACGCTTGAGGCCGCATGCTTCAACACGCCGATGGTCGTTTTATATAAAACGTCGGCGTTTAATTATTTCGTGGGACGGCTGATGGTCAACCTGAATCACTTTTCGCTTGTTAATATATTAGCGGGTGAAGAAGTGGTAAAAGAATTAAGTCAAAGTGATGTAAATGCACAGACTTTATACCTGCATGGCAGGGATCTTCTTGAAGACGATCAGAAACGCAACCGGATGAAACTACAGCTTGGCAAAATTAAATCGATGCTCGGTGAGCCGGGAGCGTCACAGCGTGCTGCCGACCGGGTGCTTCGGGTAGCCGGATTAAACAGTCAGTAATGATATCGTCTGATTGTTATGGAATATATAAAGAACCGTTTGGATCCGTGGAAATTAAAAAGTTTAGGGTGGCTGCTGACCTCGATTGTCGGGGCTGTGGCATTTACCTGGCGCGTGCGGTTTATCGGCAGCGATTATGTCAATGATTTAACTGAGAAGGGAAAGCCGTTTGTGCTGGTATTCTGGCACGGGGATATGTTGATGGGATGGTATTTTCATCGTAATCGTAAGTATAGCTCACTTGTGAGCAAGAGCAAAGACGGAGATATACTTGCGGAAATTCTTCGCCAGTGGAGGTATATAGTGATTCGCGGCAGCAGCTCAAAAGGGGGGAGGGATGCGCGATTACAGATGGAAAAACTTGTTCGCAGCGGCCAGGTACTTGTCGTTACACCGGACGGTCCGCGTGGTCCGAGGTATGAAATGAAAATGGGTGCATTACGCACCGCACAAAAAACCGGCGTGCCGGTTGTTTCGGTGACATTTAAAGTCAAACATGCATACATTCTGAGAAGCTGGGATAAATTTACCGTCCCGTTGCCGTTTACCAAAATAATTGTGCAATACAAGGCGCCCGAAATAATAAACCCTGAACTGAACGGCGACGCTTTGGATGAATACCGTGAAGAGTTTCAGGAAGGCATGAAACCGGGTATAGTAGGTGCATGATGGCCGATCGATTGATATATTTATTATACCCGGTCAGTATTATATACGCTTGCATAAGCTATGTTAGAAATTTGTTCTATGACGTGGGATTGTCTCGACCGAAAAAACTTTCTGTACCCGTTATCTCTGTTGGAAATATAACAACAGGCGGTACCGGTAAAACGCCTGCGGTCGCGTATATTGCACGCATGTTACAGGCAGACGGTAACAGGGTCGGAATAATAAGCAGGGGCTATAAACGATCGACGCGAGGCTATATCGTGGTAGCCGACGGAGAGCATATTCTTGTTGATGCAAAGAGTGGCGGTGATGAACCGGTAATGCTGGCACATGCTGTGCAGGGGGCAGTGGTAGCTATTCACGAAAAACGTGCCCGGGGTGGAAAATTCATGATAGAAGATTACGGCGTAGACGTCATTATCATGGATGATGGATTTCAGCATCGATCATTGCACCGGGATCTTGATATTGTTCTTATCAATGCATCACGATCCGATCATTTACGTGCCCATTTGCCGGTCGGAAGGTTGAGAGAGTCTTTACAATCACTGCGCCGATCGCATATCGTTGTCATTACAAAACTTAATGATGACACATTATTTGAATCGATGGAAAAATTGGTTCACCGGTATGCACCCGTTCCGGTTCTCGGTTCACGGATAGAGCCGCTGACATGCATCGATGTAGTTCGAAATGTTGATGTGCCAATAGAAAATGTTGTATCGAAAACGGCGTACCTGTTTTCCGGTATTGCCCATCCGGATGAATTCCGTAAGACCGTACACGACACGGGCGTTACAATCCACGGCGTGCGATGGTTCACGGATCATTACCGCTTCACCGATAAGGATATCAATACTCTACTCGATGAGGCAAAAAAATCCGGAGCGGACATGCTGCTAACCACCGAGAAAGATGCGACACGCTTACATTCATCTAAACATATGTTCATTGAGAACATGCCTTTGTATGCATTGCGTGTTTCATTTTCTCTGACAGCTCATGATAACGAGGTACTTGCGCGATATATACACAAGATAATGAACAAAAATAAACGATCAGTCACGATTAATTAACGGAGGACAGAAAATAATGGCCAAGAAAAAGTATGTGTATTATTTTGGCGATGGAAAAGCTGAAGGGACTGGTGAGCTGCGGGGATTACTTGGCGGGAAAGGGGCTAATTTAGCTGAGATGGTAAATCTAAAGTTGCCCGTTCCACCCGGGTTCACGATCTCAACGGAAGTGTGTACATATTTTTACGATCATGACCGGAAATATCCGCGCGGTTTGGAGAAGGAAATAATCGCCGCGATGAAAAAGGTCGAGAAATCAATGAAAATGAAGTTCGGTGATAAGAAAAATCCACTACTCGTATCTGTACGATCGGGTGCCCGCGCATCTATGCCGGGAATGATGGATACGGTTTTAAATCTCGGACTAAATGATAAAACCGTACAGGGTTTGATTGAAAAAACCGATAACCCGCGGTTTGTATACGATTCCTACCGCCGTTTCATACAGATGTACGGCGACGTTGTAATGGGATTAAAACCGGAAGCAAAAGACGATACCGATCCGTTCGAAGAAATTCTTGAACGTAAAAAATGGACGCATGGATTTACAAATGACACCGAATTAACAACAGACCATCTCAAAGAATTGGTACAGGAATTTAAGGATGAGATCAAGCTGCGTACGGGTAAAGACTTCCCCGAAGATCCAATGGAACAGTTATGGGGTTCTATCGGTGCGGTATTCAGCTCCTGGATGAATGAACGTGCAATTGCATATAGACGGATGTACGGTATTCCTCAATCATGGGGAACGGCCGTCAATATTCAGGCGATGGTATTCGGAAATATGGGTGAGGACAGCGGAACAGGCGTTGCGTTTACACGTGATCCCGCTACCGGCGAGAACAAATTCTACGGAGAATTCCTGATGAATGCGCAGGGTGAAGATGTCGTCGCAGGTACTCGTACTCCTCTACCGATCGAAGAACTTGAAGAGCTCAATCCGAAAGTATATAAACAATTACTTCATATCCGCCGCAAACTTGAACGTCATTACCGTGAAATGCAGGATGTTGAGTTTACGATTCAAGAAGGAAAACTCTTTATGCTGCAAACACGGGCGGGTAAACGAACCGGCTTTGCGGCGATCCGGATAGCCGTCGATATGGTCGATGAACGCCTGATAAAGAAAGAGGATGCGATCATGCGGATCGAACCGGAGCAGTTGAACCAGTTCCTCCGTCCGATATTTGATATGGATCAGAAACGTAAGGCAGTTGAAGACGGTCGCCAGCTTGCAAAAGGCCTGAACGCCGGACCGGGTGCAGCATGCGGACGCATCGTATTTAACGCGTCAGATGCCGTGGAAATGGCAAAAAGCGGCGATCCTGTTATCCTGACACGAGTTGAAACATCGCCGGAAGATATTAAAGGTATGGAAGCTTCACACGGAATTCTTACCGCACGCGGTGGTATGA
>PWJF01000462.1 GCA_003560935.1 Ignavibacteriales bacterium | reverse complement strand
TAGGAGCGTAGAAATTCATCGTCGTCATAGACAAACAGCACAACCGGATGCCGGTCGAAGGTCACCTCTATCACCGGACTGTTTATAAAAGCAAGCGGGGCGTGTACAATATTACCGGAGGAATTGGCGGCGATCTTGCCGGAATATCCGGGCGGTACGGGCTGCAATGCAAGAGCCGGCCCGGCCGTGAGCGTAAGTATTACATCCCTTTCCGCTTCTTCTTGAAGTTGAACACTCTGGGGTTCAATTGTAAGTTGTGCCCCGGCCGGCAGTGAGGACTGCAATTCGAATGTCACATCGCGCAATTCATTCGTATGATTACGAACAACGACGGTATCTTGAGATACCCACGTTCCGTTATTCACATCTACGATTCCGAAAAAACTACTCGCGGCGGTTATGGAAATATCCGTTTCCACAGCTTTACGAATATCAAGCCTGCCCGCGCCCTGCGTCCATACATCTTGACCGATACTTTGCGCCGTATTCATAAATACCGCCTTGACGTCAAGCGGACCGGTGCCGGGAAATTTTTGCAGATAGAGTGCAGCAGCACCGGCAGTCACCGGAGCAGCCATCGATGTACCCGAGAACCGCTGATATCCGCTGCCGGGTACGGTCGAATTAATATGTTGTCCCGGTGCGACGATATCCGGTTTCATTTCGTAGGTAAGGGCTGTCGGCCCGCGCGAACTGAATCCGGTAATCTGATCCTGATTGGTGCTTGCGCCGACGGTTAATCCGAGTCGCGTAGAATATTCAAAACGGATTGATGACGCCGCCGGTTTCAATCCCGCATTCCAGATATCCCGTATCGGTCTCGATTCTATTGACGTGAGATCGTTTTTGAACCGGTCATGCTCGGATTGAATATCGTTGCGGGCAATCTCGAGAATACCGGTTATCTGTTCCCGTTTCAATCCTCTGTTTCTTTTATCGGCTTGTACAAGAGCAATCGGCGAAGAAGTGAACTGTATGATAATACGAACCTCTTCGTTCGGATCGTACGTATATGTATCAAGGATTTCGCTGTTTCTTACTGCGGCAATTACCTGGGAACCGTCACCGGTAATACGAACCAATGAATCCGCATTTTCGGTATCGTATGCAAACAACAGGAGAGTGGTGATGATTAAAATAAAAGGAAGAGCGAAACAGCATCTGATGAGCATAAAATTCTCAGTTTGATTTATGAATTATTGAATATCGAAAAAAAATATAAAAAATCCCACTCTTTATATACGAAGCGGGATTTTTCGATATAGTATTTTTCATATGTACTCATCCCATATTTTTTCCCCGTTCATAAGCGGTCTGTATTTCACGCACAACTTTCTCAATGTTTGAGGAGGAAACAAACGCCGCTGCAAATTGTGTGATCTCTTTGTGCATGGTTGCCTTTTGCTTGGGATCCGGTTCTTCTGCCATATCCACTATTTTATAGGCAAGTTGCCGCGCCCAATCTATTTGCTGGCGCTGCATATCGGTGAGATGGGTGCTGCCGTCACCGCTCATGAAAACTTCCACGGGGAAGCCGATTTCCTGTAATGCAGGAAAAGCCAGCATAAGCATGACAACATCTTCACGATCTTCTTCCGGTATCGACTCCAACTCATCCGATAATTTGTTCAGCTCCTCATTGAGGAGCTCCATTTCCCGGTCGATATCATCATCTTCGTCATCACCGTCAAAAATTCTACTCCCGTCTTCGAGATCATCCTCTCCCAAAAAATCATCTTCGTCGAAATCTATATCGTCATTCTTTATGTGTTTAAATCGGGGAAAATCGATGTCAACAGCATCGAAGAAATTATCGATATCCCGCTCTTTCATATGCAGCAGATTTTCCTTCTTCGACTCGATATATTTATTCCATCCATTACGGATCGTTTTCAGTATACTCTCCTCTTCGTCGGAGGTATCGAACACATCTTTACCGGCATGCTCGAAATACTTTTCACACTGGATAGAGTAAAAACGGTCAAACAGTTTTTTAAATTTTTGCTCCATTTTATATTCCTAACCCAAGCATAAATGAAATAGTTCTGTTGTGCATCTTTGGTATCCCATATATATCATCATTGTCAGATATAACATCAGGGATATCCGACGCCCCGCGGTCACGGATATTCATCAAGCCGTGTATATACCGGATATCAACGGTTAGATGTACCGGATTAAAATTATAACCGATACCGGCACCAATGATCAGTCCGGGATCGATCGGAAGAAACAGATCCCGATCGGTCTGATGTTCATAGTACTGTTCACCGGAATATAATCCCTCAACAGTACTTGACGCCTGTATGTTCATTGCAAGAGAAGCTCCGGTAAATACATGAAATCGGGTTTGTTCCGTACGCATGATCGGAAAATGTATAAGTAATCCGGGTTCGATATATGTCAACTTTCTTGTGGTGGTGAAGTTCCAGGCGGAATTGTTTCCATTGGTGGATAGATCACCCGAGTTGATCGAACGGGATGTTCCTCTAACCGAATAGAGCAATTCATATCGAAAAAAGAGGGATTCAAACACCGCCATTTCACTGTATGCGCCTATAGTATACCGCGTCACAAAATCAGTTTTCCCGGGAGGCGTTCCCGATTCGGATATTCGCGCAAGGTTAATCCCCCCTTTTACCCCGATTCCGGATACTGCTTGAGCCGATGTTTCTGACCCGAAGATTATCAAAAAAAGCAGCGCCACATGCATGCATCTCATGATGAATGTCATCTCACACCTCACAAAAATAATAACCCGTCCTTATATTCTTCGATCATCAAATCACGAATGCGGATGATTTTTTGTTTTGGAATGTATGCCGAAAGCAAACCGTGTATTTCTTTTCGTAAATATTTCCTGACTTCATTGTCGTCTTCATACGCATACCGGGCAATCCGAACAGCCACATCGTACGCCCATCTGACCTGCAACTGTTCTACCTCGGTAAGCAGCTCGAGAGGGTCGTGCTTATCGAACCGAATTTTACTCGTTTCAAATCCCGCTTCACGCAACGGGATGTTCATAATGATGGCGGTCGCAGCTTGCTCTGCCTGATCGAGATCATCTAACGTTGCACCGGACTCTACGTCGTCCTCTTCATCAAAACCCACGTCTATCTGATCGAATAAATCTTCAAGTTCCTGAGCGGACAGGTTGGCAAAGTCGGCAGTTTGGTTCTTAAACTCCGTATTCCAAATAGTATCGAGCTGGCGTTCAACATCCTCTTTTTCTTCCTCCGAAGAAAAGAACTCTTTGCCGGTTTTTGCAAGGTACTGTTTCATCAGAACGTTGAAAAATATTTCCCGTTGTTTAGACGGACCGAGTTTTAATGTCAGATGTGTTCTTTTACGCGCCATATATATAATGTAGCCAAATGTACAGGAAAATAAAAGTGCTAGGTACCGAATATAAACCGGAAAAATAGGAACAGTATCATTGAAATCGCCATCGTCGCCGGCAGAGTAATAAACCAGGATGAAAAGATATTCCCGACGACACGAAAATCAAGGGCGGAGATACCGCGCGCAAAACCGACGCCGATAACGGCGCCGACCAATGTATGTGTAGTTGAAATCGGGATACCGAGTTTCGAGCAGATCAGTACCGTTGTCGCCGCACCGAATTCGGCCGAGAAACCGCGCGAAGGGGTCAACTCGGTAATCTTCCTGCCTATTGTTTCTATCACTTTATAGCCGTAGGTTGCAAGGCCTATTACTATTCCGATACCGCCCATTGCAAGTATCCATATCGGTACTTCTGTCTTCGTAAGCACGCTTCCTGTTTGAATAATAGAGACGATTGCCGCAAACGGACCGACGGCATTGGCAACGTCGTTTGAACCGTGAGCAAAAGCAACATAACATGCAGTCAGAATCTGAAGATATTTAAAAATATATTCGATGAAGTTGAATCGATCGAGTGCTTCAACGCTTCGCTGCGCGATTACTTTGTTAATAAAACGTTTTGTGGCGGCGGAAACCGCTATTCCCGTTCCTCCGGCAAGTCCGAGTGCATGCCAGAATGCTATCGGAAGGTGAAGACTTGAGAGTCCTTCATAAAAGACTGCTATCCCGATAATGGTAATTACGATAAATACCAGTATCGGCACGTATACCCTCAATGATTCGAGCGGATCGTCGGCATTGATTATCTTTTTATTCACAAAGTTAAAGAGAATAAACGCCATAATTCCACCGCTCAAAGGTGATATCACCCAGCTCGATACGATCTTTAACATGGTTCCCCAACTAATTGCCGAGAAGCCGCCGGCAATTATACCAAAACCCGTCACGGCTCCTACGATTGAATGCGTCGTCGAAACCGGCAGCCCGAATTTTGAAGCAATGTTCAACCAGATTGCCGCAGCAAGCAGCGCGGCCATCATTCCGTATACAAGTATCATCGGTTCGCCGACAAAGATGGTTGTATCCACCATCCCGCGACGGATAGTATCCGTAACGCGAGAGCCAACCAACACGGCCCCCGAGAATTCAAATATTGCCGCTACTAAAATTGCACCTTTGATCGTCAGTGCTTTCGATCCTACCGAGGTCCCCATAGCGTTTGCAACGTCGTTCGCTCCGATATTCCATGCCATGTAAATACAAAAAATCGTCGCCGTACCCAGTATAGTAATAGTAAGTGGATCCATTCTTCAATATCCGGTAACACTTATTGTGACATAAAAAACGACCGGAGCCGCTTCGCCATTTTTTCCGCAGAGTTCGCAATATTGCCGATCACTTTGAATATCTCAAACCATAACATAATATCCACGGTGGATATCTCGTCTTCAAGTTCGAATAAACGCTGTGCAAGTTTGTACTGCTTTTTATCGGCTTCCCATTCGAGATAGCTGATGCGATCGATCATCTGAATTACTTTTTCCGCCTCTTTACCGCCGAACGACGATTCGAGCATAGCGTCGAGTTCCTTGATAACGTCGACACCGAGATATGCGGCTTCGAGAGATTTATCGAGATATTCAAAGAGTGCGTCCCTGAGGCCGGGATGTACTTTTGTCACGCGAATGGTGACGAGCACCGCGAGGTCCTCGCACACGTCGGCGATCTCATCCTGCGCCGATAACAGCGCAAGAAGATCGCGCCGGTCGACCGGTAAAAAAATACTTTTCGGCAAATGATCGCGTATGTTGTTTTTTATTATGTCGACCTCATGCTCGAGCTTCATGATCTGTTTGGCAAATTCTTTTTCCCGTGTCCCCTCATATTCTGTAAACGCATCCATCATCGGCCGGACCTGATCGAGACACAATTTGACCTTCGCCATGTGATCCTTGAGCATGGGAAACGGCGATTGACCGAAGAGCCGCGAAATTGTTGATTGTCTCATAACGCCTCCATTAATTTTGCTTTAGTTTTTCAGCAAGTAAAATTTTCAAACTCCGGGAACTTTGAACCAGCACTACACCGACCAGTGCAATGCAAGCACCGGTTATAAATTGCATGGTAATAATTTGTCCCAGGATGATCACCGCAAGTATTGTAGTCAAAACCGGTTGTAAATAGGTGAAAACTGCTACTTTTGTAGACTCGATTCGCCCGAGAGCATAGTACCACAAAAAGTATGCAATGATTGACGTTCCGATTCCAAGATACAACAATCCGTAAAGATGTGCCACACCAATTGTCGAATAATCGAACTTAATAGCCGGAATTATCCCGATCGGCATGAACATGGCAGCGCCGATGATCATGCTGAGCGACGATATATGGAACGATCCGTATTTCAGAACGAGCGGTCTGCCAAGTACCGTGTATAATCCCCATGAGCTGACGGCGACCAGCAGCAATAAATTACCCAGTGTGTAATCCGAACTGAAATCCACACCGCGTTCGAAAATCACGAGAGCGATTCCAATAAATCCGATGATAACGCCGATCTTCGCAAACAGGAGTGCCCGTTCGTTTAGAAGCAGAGCGGAAAGAATCATAACAAAGACAGGAGTGGTGGCATAGAAAAGTGCGGCATTCGAAGGAGTGGTTAATCCGATTGCAATTAAAAAAGCAAATTGGTTGAGCGGTATCACTAACACGCCCAGCCAGAGCATCTTCATCCGGTCGTCACGCTCGATACGTATGCTCTTCTCGCGGATAACAAATAATATGAGCAAACCAATAGCGGCTATCATCGAGCGAAGGAATGTGAGCGTCACAGAATCAATATCTTCCACCACGACTTTTGCTACAATGTGCGTTCCGCTCGCGATGAGCGTTTGGAACAGCATAATTATATAAACCATTTCATTATTCTTCCAAAAAAAAGCCGATCACACACCGAGATGTTTCCGGATAAGTCTGACAACCGCTGCCGAGGCATTCCCTTTGCCGAACGGATACGATCGACGGGCAAATTTCCTGTATTCGGATGGATTATTAAGTAAACGAGCGGCTTCAGCTACGATAGTGTCCTGCCGTACGCCTACCAAAATGCCGTTGCCCGATTTTAAAATCTCTTCCCGCTCGGTTGTGACGCGCAAAACAAGAACCGGCTTCCCCAATGCCGGCGCCTCTTCCTGGATACCGCCGGAATCGGTCATAACAAAATATGCGCGATCCATCAACCGGATAAATGATATGTAATCCACCGGTTCGATTAAATGCAGCCGGGGATGCGCGGGTAAACTGGTGCGAACCGCTTTTTTAACTTCAGGATTCGGATGTACCGGGAAAACTATCTCAACCTGGGGATATGTATTCAGCAATTCACATACCGCCGCAAAAATGTTTCTCTGTGGTTCTCCGAAATTCTCCCTCCTGTGCGAGGTGAGCAGGATCAGCTTTTGTTCCCGGCCGATTTTTTGAACTTCTTCCGGAAGAGCCGCTTCGCCTACCGGTCGTCGAATAATTTCGTGCAACGCATCGATAACCGGGTTGCCGGTAACAAAAATGGCGGCAGGGTCGACGTTTTCTTTCAGAAGGTTATCGCGATTCGAGGCGGTGGCAGCAAAATGAATGGTACTCAGCTGCGTTATCAACCGTCTGTTCATTTCTTCGGGAAACGGATTATAACAATCCGGCGTCCGCAGGCCGGCTTCAACATGCGCTACACTAATCTTCCGGTAAAATGCTGCGTGCGCCGCAGCCATTGCGGAGGTTGTATCACCCTGCACCACAACAAGATCGGGTTTCTCATCACGATAAATGGAATCAATTTTTCTACATACACGGAGCACAACATCGATGGGTTTCTGATCGGTTTTCATTAAATCGAGATCGTAATCGGGATGAATTTTAAAATACCTGAGGACGGGTATAACCAGGGACCGGTGCTGACCGGTCACAATAATCAGCGTCGACAGGCGATCGCTGTTCCTTCTCATTTCGTTAATAACCGGAGCTAACTTGATCGCTTCCGGCCGGGTTCCGAATACTACACAAACCTTTTTTTTACGATATTTGGTCGGCCGTATATTCATTGCAGCACCTTCCGATACACCCCGGCTGTCATCTCCGCTGTTCGTTTCCAGAGGTAATTATTATAAATATGAAGTTTGAGATCATCGTTTTTCGCCGCATTCAATGCACTCTCGATGCCTTTGCGGATCGATTGAATTGAGTGTGGATCCACGTAATAACCGTAATCACGAAAGTATTCCTTCGTTCCTCCGAATTGAGTAATGACGATTTCGGCTCCTGCCAAGCCGGCTTCCAGAGCCGCAATTGAAGGTGTTTCAAAATATGAAGGCATTGTAAATACTTTGCACGCCGCATATGCCGACGCAAGCATATCGGAATCATTCGGCATCTCATTCAGGATCAGGAGGTTCTTTACTTTTTCAGCTTCCTTCAAACATTGCTCCGCATATGAGTTTTTCAAAGTCTCCCCGATGATGACCGCCGGATGATCGATTTGCTTCAGGGCTTTTATCAAATAAAGAGTATTTTTCCGCACCGACCCGATATTTCCTATATACAAAATAAAATCTCTGATGCCGTGCTGTTCGACAAAAAGAGACGGATCAGCTCTGAAGAATCGTTCATCGACTCCGTTGGGTATAATATGGATTTTTCGTTCATCGACGTTCATTCCGGTTTGAATCAAATGTGCTTCTGCACGTGTATTCGGGAGCACCGCATTTCCTGCATGGCAAATACGAGATATATATCCATAATCCGTCCATACACCCCGGACATAATTTCCCACAAACGATTCCACCCATCTGGTTAGCCGGATAATCCGGGGTTTTCGCAGTGTAAAAAAGACAGGTGATACGACAAAGGGAATTTTCCGTTCGGTCAGACGCATTGCCAAACCGTATGTAGCGCTACCGGCACTGAAAATGTGTACAAGGTCATGATCATGTTCATCCAACGGTTTCCAGGGATCGAAGTAGTCGGCTTCCACACCGTAGTCTCCAAGGTGTCGTGCAGTGTTCTGCAATTGTATGTAAGCGCCTCCACCGACAAGCGTGTTGCCATACGGGGCCGCCATCAATACCTTCATTACTTTCTCCGCCTCCACATGTCGAGTAAAGCGTACTGGAGCATACTCCTGTTATATTTTCTCAGGCTTACCAGATCGGATGGAACGGCGATACCATGTTCCGGTGACGGCTTCCACAATAATTCTTTTAAAGAATATTTTCCACCCGTATTCAAAAATGTCTCTTCTTTATCCCCGGCAATGAAGAGACCGAGGTCGGGGTGCCAGTCATTGAGCTCTACATCAAGCGTATCTGTTCCGGATGCAATTGCCTGAAAAGTCGCCTGCACACGTGTGCCCCACCAACGGGCAAACTCAGCAAAGCTTATATTTTCCATTTTTTTTTCACGCGCCATTTTAAAGATCTCATCCGTCACTCTCGGGTAAGGATGCAGGGGATGGTCATAAAATATGACCGGCTCGCGGTGCCCGATCTTTTTATCCACCATATATCGATAATACCGGATCATTTCGTCAGGTGCGGCTTTGACCCGGATTAAGCTTCCGACACATACCGGGTGAATCGGAATCTGCATCGTTTGTGCGAACCTGTTTCCCAGCCAGGGGAAAGATGGGAATGAATCGTAATCCAATGAGAATTCGGAAGAATAGAGCAAGCGATGGCGTTCGACTGCTTCTGCGAGGGATTGGTTCCATGTTCCATAGGGTGCAGAAAATCCCTCACAGGCAAATCCCTCTGCATCAAGCTGCAATTTGTTACGGTGTATATTTTCCCAATTCTCATCAACCTTCGTGTAGGTGCGGTGATAGTAACCGTGAAGCGCAAATTCCTGGTTACCCATTTCTCCGAGAACGGAGAGCATACCCTCCATCGGCTCGCTGTGAATGAACCAGGTAATCCGGATATTGTTATCCTTTGCAATTCGATACCATTTTCTCATCTGCCGGGGTGACGCGCCGTCTGTATCAAGCCTGAAACAAAAGATGTTCTTCAACTGTCGCGGAAAGAACCATTTGTGCACGTAAGGCAAATTCCGCCTCACATGCAGCCATTTTAACATTGCATCAACCAGTTTTCGAATCTCGCCTTTGGATACCAGCGCGACGATTTCATTGGGGAATTTTCCGGACGGGGAATAAAACTGTTTACGCTTTGAATAGGGGTTGATAGATAGCCCGTTAATGTCAAGTCCTATAAATGCAATATACCCCGCTCCGAGTTCTGCCAACGAGACGGTTTTATTAAAATATGACGCTTCAGTATAACGTTCGACAGTACCGAATATGTCGAGCATCCATACGGAGCGGAATACCGGATTATTCATTTCGGGATATAGGCTGCGAATCCTTTTTCTCCGGATTTTCCCGGAACGCATACGTTTGTGAAAAAAACCCTGATCCAGGACGGCTCCCCCCTTTTTTATGTACTCTTCAATAACGTGGTATTTATCTAC